>DXDC01000425.1 GCA_019115685.1 Candidatus Agrococcus pullicola | reverse complement strand
AAGTGATCCAGGCGCACGAGTGCTCCGGGCGTGTACAGGTCGTAGCGCCACGCGAGCCGCTCGACGTGCAGGGCGTCGTAGAAGAACTCGTACGGGAATCCGAGCGGGTCGACGACGCGCACCGAGTCGCCGATGCCCTTGACGAAACCGTTCGGGTTTCTGCGCACATCGCAGCCGAGTTCCTCGTAGAAGGCGACCGCCTTATCGAGCTCCTCGGGGCTGCGGACTCGGTAGGAGAACGCCGCCACGGCTGCAACCGGACCCTTGCGAAGCACGAGGTTGTGGTGGATGAACTCCTCGATCGAGCGCAGATAGATCGCTTCGTCGTCCTCGGTCGTGACCGTGAGCCCCAGCACGTCCACGTAGAAGTCGCGCGAGCGCTGCAGGTCGGTGACCACGAGTTCCATGTACGCGCATCGCAGGATGTCTGGCGCGGGAGCGGAAGGCGTCGGTACCGGGTTGTCGCTATGGATGGGCGCCTCCTGGCTCACATAGAAGCCGGAAGAGGTCTTGATTCGATCGGTTTTGCTCATTGCAGCATCCTTGCTCTTGGCGACGTTCGTCGCTAGTTCTTTCCGAAGACGGGGTTGTGCACCTCGCCGAGATTGATGTGGACGGCCTGCTGATCGGTGTAGAAGTCGATCGAGCGGTAGCCTCCCTCGTGGCCCAGGCCCGAAGCCTTGACACCGCCGAACGGTGTGCGGAGGTCGCGAACATTGTTCGAGTTCAGCCACACCATGCCCGCTTCGACGTTCTGCGCGAAGTTGTGCGAACGCTTCAGATCATTGGTCCAGATGTAGGCGGCGAGACCGTACTTCGTGTTGTTCGCAAGTTCGAGTGCCTCTTCTTCGGTATCGAACGGCGTTATGGCGACCACGGGGCCGAAGATCTCCTCCTGGAAGATTCTGGCCTCTGGGGAGACATCGGCGAACACAGTCGGCTGTACGAAGTTGCCCTCCGGGAACTCCTCCGGGCGCCCGCCACCGGCGGTGAGCCGAGCCTCCTGCTTGCCGATTTCGACATAGCTCATGACCTTTTCGAAGTGTTCAGGGTGCACGAGCGCGCCGACCTCGGTCGTCTCCTCTTCCGGCAACCCGACCTTCACGCGGGATGCTTGAGCGGAGTAGCGCTCGACGAACTCGTCGTAGATGCTCCTCTGGACGAGGATGCGCGAGCCTGCTGTGCAGCGCTCGCCGTTCAGCGAGAACACACCGAAGATGGTCGCGTCGATGGCTGCGTCGAGATCCGCGTCTTCGAACACGATGGCCGGGCTCTTGCCGCCGAGCTCCATGGACAGCCCTTTGAGATACGGGGCTGCGTTGGCGAAGATGATCTGCCCGGTGGTGGACTCGCCCGTGAACGAGATCAACGGCACGTCCGGGTGCTTGACGAGCGAGTCGCCCGCGAACCCCTCTTCTCCGTAACCGTGCACCATGTTGAAGACGCCGGCGGGCAGGCCAGCTTCTTCGAAGATGCCGGGCCACAGGGATGCCGAAAGCGGCGTGAACTCTGCAGGCTTCAGCACGACGGTGTTTCCGGTCGCGATGGCGGGGCCGAGCTTCCATGACTCGAGCATGAAGGGCGTGTTCCACGGGGTTATGAGGCCTGCGACACCGATCGGTTTGCGGTTGACGTAGTTCGCTTGACGGCCGGGCACCTTGAAGGCGTCGTCGTGCTGAGCGACGATGAGGTCTGCGAAGAATCGGAAGTTCTCGGCCGCGCGTCGTGCCTGGCCGAGCGCTTGCTTGATGGGAAGACCCGTATCGAAGCACTCCAGCTCGGCAAGCGCCTGACCGCGATCTTCGACGATGTCGGCTATGCGGTGCAGCACACGAGAACGCTCGCGCGGCAGCATCTTCGGCCAGGGGCCCTCTTCGAACGCGTGCTTCGCAGCCGCGACGGCCGCGTCGATGTCGGCCTTCTTGCCGCTCGCTGCTTTCGTATACGCCTCGTTGCTGACCGGATCGAGCACATCGAACGTGTCGCCATCGATCGACTCGACTCGTTCGCCACCGATGTAGTGGGGGATGAGCTCTGGGATGCCCTGAGGTCTACGGGTCATGGTGTGCTCCTTAACGTCCAGCTTCTGGTTGGTTCTTGTGAAGAAATGCGTAGGGTGTTGCCAGCCGGTGCTCACGTACCGCGAGTTCGATCTCGCGCTCGTCAGCGCCGGTTGCGATGAGATTGATGATCTCTTCGTGCTCGGCGATGGACGCCTGCGCCCGCTCCGGCACGAACGCGAACGTCGAACGTCGAAGTCGTGCAAGTCGATTCCATCCGCGATCGACGAGATCGGAGAGATGGCTGTTCGGGCAGCGATCCGATAGCACGCGGTGAAAGCGCTCGTTGAGATCGGAGAACGCCCGCGGATCGAATCCGTCCGCGTGCAGGAGATCTTCCAGTTTCGCGTTCAGCCCGCGAGCCTTGATGAGATCGTCCTCCGTGATCGTGGGCGCTGCGATGGAGATGGCGGCGCCTTCGACGACGGAGAGCGTCTGCACGGTCTCGAAATACTCGTGCTGGTCGATCGCTGCGACGCGTGCTCCCACATTGCGCTCGAACGTGACCAGCCCCTCCGCCTCGAGCCGCCGGATCGCCTCGCGTACCGGTACGACCGATATATCGAGTTCTCTGCCGATACGTTCGAGCACGAGTCGCTGCCCCGGTTCGTAGTCACCGGACAGGATGCGCTCGTGCAGCAGGGAGTACGCCCGCTGCGACTTCGATTCGGAGACGAGGGTCACTGCTGCTCCGCATCGAAGCGAGCTCGCCACTCGGCGTTCATGGGGAACAGTCCGTCGACGGGGTGTCCCTCGTCGACCATGCGCGCGATGAAGGCCTCCTCGGCCTCCTGCTGCTCGGCCTCCTCTACGAGTTCGGCGGCGAGGGAGGGCGGGATCACCAGGACACCGTCGGGCCCACCGTAGATGATGTCGCCGGGCTGCACTGCGCATCCGCCGCACGTAATGGTCTGATCGACGTCCCACGGCACGTGCACCCTGCCGAGCACGGCGGGGTGTCCACCCGAGTGGAAGGTGGGAACGCCGATCTCCGTCACTTCTTCGAGGTCGCGGACACCGCCGTCGGTGACGATGCCCGCGGCGCCCAGGTTTCGCGCGCGGAGCGCGAGGATGTCGCCGAGCGTGCCGGAGCGCGTTTCGCCCCTGGCCTCCATGACGAGGACGTCACCCTCCTCCAGCGAGTCGAAGAGCCGCTTCTGTGCGTTGTAGCCGCCGCCGTGGCTCTTGAAGAGGTCTTCGCGGTTCGCGACGTAGCGCAGCGTGCGAGCCGTGCCGATGACCTTCTCGCCCGGCTGCGTCGGCTGCAGGCCCTCGATCGTGACGTTGTTGAGGCCGCGTTTGCGGAGCAGGCTCGACAGCGTGGCCTGCGCGACGTTCTCGAGGCGCCGTTTGAGCTCCGGCGTCAGCGTCGGGCGGGAATCGGTGAAGTCGGCAAGCGGTCGGCCCGAAGCGTCGGCCCACTGCTCCGGCGTCGCTTTTGGCTGGGCGCTGAAGGCCGCGACGGGCTCGGTGCCCTGCACGGCGGTGGTGATGAGTTTGCCGCTCGTGAAGCCGTTCGCCGTTACCTCGACGGTGACGGTTTCGCCGGGGGAGAAGGTGGATGCGCCGGCCGGGGTGCCGGTCAGAATGACGTCGCCCCGTTCCAGCGTGATCAGCTGCGACAGATCGGAGACGATCTGCGGAAGCGAGAACAGCAGGGTCTCGGAGTTGTCGGCCTGCACGAGCTCTTCGCCGTGCCAGACGCGGATTTCGATGTCTGCTGGATCGATGTCGGCCGCCGGAATGAGTTCTGGTCCGACGGGCGTGAAGCCGTCGCCGCCTTTCGAGCGGACGTTGGCTCCCTTGTCGGCCCAGCGGAAGTCGAAGACGCCGAGATCGTTCGATGCCGTGACGGCGCTGACTTTCGACCAGGCATCCGCCTCCGGTACCCGGTGGCAGGTCTCTCCGATGACGAGCGCGATTTCTCCCTCGAAACCGAGGATCTCGGCGCCGGCGGGCAACTCCACTTCGCCGGAAAGGGCGAGAGAGGTACTGGGTTTGAGGAAATAGCCGGGAGCCTCTGGCGTCCGACCTTTTTGCTCTGCCCGGGAGCGGTAGCCGATGTGCATTGCGAACACCTTGCCCGGCTTCTCACCGAGGAGCTCCCATGCACGCTGTGCTGCTCGGGGTGAGTCGTGGTCGGGTCGGTCTTGGGGAGACTGCTTCGTCGCGTTGTCCATGACCATATCGTATATGATCTGGATTCGTCGGGCAAGACTGCCCGTTCGGTCAACGCAAGGTTCGGTCGCTGCACGAGAGGGTGTCCGGCGGGCTCAAGATAGGCGATTCCCGCTGCGGCTCGCCGGATGAGAGTTCGGGGTTGCGAATAGCCCGGGAGTTTCGTATACGATCTGTGGGAATCGAAGACAAGGGAGTCGCTTGTGACTAATCCGCAGAAGAACTTGGCGAAAGAACGGCGCAAGATCGTAGCCGCAACCGTCGTCGGCACCACTGTCGAGTGGTACGACTTCTTCATCTACGCGTTCGCCGCCAACCTCGTGTTCCAGCAGCTGTTCTTCGGGCCGGCAGGACCGCAGGTCGGACAGCTGGCCGCTCTGGCTTCCATCGGGCTCTCGTTCCTGTTCCGGCCGCTGGGGGCGTTCCTCGCCGGCCATTTCGGCGACCGGCTCGGTCGTCGACCAATGCTCGTTATCACCCTGCTGCTGATGGGCGTCGCGACAGTGGCGGTCGGTTTGCTGCCCACGTATGAAGCGATCGGGATCGCAGCGCCCATTCTGTTGCTCCTGTGTCGCATCCTGCAGGGCATCTCGGCCGGCGGCGAGTGGGGCGGAGCGGTCCTGATG
>DXDC01000424.1 GCA_019115685.1 Candidatus Agrococcus pullicola | reverse complement strand
AGAAGCGCGAGCAGCGGGAAGTAGTCCTTCGGCGGGATGCCTTCCGGATATCCGCGGTGCATCCATTCGAGGACACTTGAAAAGACGCTTTCGGAACGAGATTCCATTAACAGTGACCTTCCGGGGCGAGGAGTGAGCGGAGCTACTTCTTGACGTCGTCGAACGGGATCGGGTCAAAGCCGAGGTAGTGGATGATCGACTTTTCCGTGATGAGCAGGAGCCCTGCGAATGCGATCAGTCCGACGATGGTGAAGCATACCGTCGCGAGCACCTTGCCCTCCCTGCTCGGAACGTGATGTCCCCCGTCGGCTACCACCGCGTTAAGGCTCAAAGCCTTGATTCCGAGCGAAAAGATCAGCGGAAGGCCGGCGCCGAAGGCGAGGCCGAGAAGGAGGACGTTGAACAGGCTAGAGCCCATTGCTGCGAAGTCGAGACCCATGATTTCCCCTTGTGCCTTGTCTACTAGCCCGGTCTACTTGCCTGCGCCGATGGTGGCGGGCTCGTTCTCGTGGTCCCAGTCGTTGTTCACCGAATCGGCGTCCACGGCCTGCTTGCGGGAGTGCTGATAGATGTACAGGGAAAGGGCAACGAGGATGACGAAGATGACGCTACCGCCGACGAGTGCGTCCCCAGTGGCCTTCGAGATGGACTCGGCGATAAGGAACGCGGTGAAGCCGACGAGCCCGGCCAATGGCAGCGTGATGACCCACGCGGCGAGCATGCGCCCTGCCACACCCCACCGGACCTTGGCCCCGGGCTTGCCGACGCCGGAGCCGAGGATCGAGCCGGTGGCCACATGGGTGGTAGACAGCGCCATGCCCGCGTGCGAGGACGTCATGATGATCGCTGCGGAGGCCGCTTCAGCCGCCATCCCCTGCGGGGACTCGATCTCGACGAGCCCCTTGCCCAGAGTGCGGATGATTCTCCACCCGCCCATGTACGTGCCGGCTGCGATTGCGACGGCACAGGAGACGATGATCCAGACCGGGAGGCCGTTCTCGGCGGCGTCAGAGGCATTGAGCTGACCGGAGGCGACGAGGGCGAGGGCGATAACACCCATGGTCTTCTGCGCGTCGCCGGTGCCGTGCGCGAGGGAAACCAGCGAGGCGGTACCGATCTGGCCCCAGCGGAAACCGCTTCGGCGGAAGTTATCGCCAACCGTCTTGGTGATCGCGTAGACCAGAGCCGTGCCGATTGCTGCGATGACGCCGGCGATGACCGGCGAGAACAAGGCGGGGACCACCACCTTCGAGATGACGCCGCTCCAGTTCACAGCGCCCGAGATACCCGCGATCGCCGTGGCGCCGAGTCCTGCTCCGATGAGTCCACCGAACAGCGCGTGCGAGGAGCTGGAAGGCAGACCGAACAGCCACGTGAGCAGGTTCCAGATGATGCCGCCGACGAGGCCGGCGAAGACGATGAGAAGCGCCGTCTGGGAGTCGAGCCCCGGAACGAGAGCGCCGGCCGCTTCCTTGCTCTGGATGTGCAGAACGTCCGTGGTCACCGTGAGCGCGACTTCGACGGACAGGAACGCTCCGACGAGGTTGAGGACCGCGGAAAGGCCGACGGCAACCTTGGGGCTGAGAGCGCCGGTCGCGATTGAGGTCGCCATCGCGTTGCCGGTGTCGTGAAAACCGTTCGTGAAGTCGAACGCCAGGGCGGTCATGACGACGAGCACGAGGATGATGAGGACGGAGATGGTCACGAGCCTTATTGTGCTCTTACCTTAGGCAATTTCCAAGAATTCGCGGCAAGTGTTAAGTACGCTGACCAGCAATTATGTTTAATTCGTTCAGAGTTCACCTTTTGTACACCAAGAGTGTGGGCGCAAGTCGATATTTCATGCTGCTAAATAAGCCGGAGGCCAGAGCGGTACCCCGCTCCGGCCTCCTCAGCGCCTGAATCCGAGTTCCGGTCAGAGCGCGCCTACGATGGCGTCGCCGATTTCCGAAGTGGACATTTCGCCCTCCCCGCGGTTCGACAGGAAGCTTTCCACCGCGTTTTCCACCCGGGCGGCTTCGTTCTCGTGCCCGAGGTGGCGCAGGAGCAGCACCGCAGACAAGATCGCAGCGGTTGGGTCCGCCACCTGCTGTCCCGCGATGTCCGGCGCCGAACCGTGAACCGGTTCGAACATCGACGGGTTGGTTCCCGATGCATCGATATTGCCCGACGCGGCCGTTCCGATTCCGCCCGTCACCGCGCCGGCCAGATCGGTGATGATGTCGCCGAAGAGGTTGTCGGTGACGATCACGTCGAAACGCGAGGGGTCGTCCACGAGGTAGATCATGGCGGCGTCGATGTGACAGTAGTCGACCTCGACGCCCGGGTACTCTCTGGAGACCTCTGTGACGGTGCGCTGCCACAGTCCTCCACCATTGACCAGCACGTTGGTCTTGTGAACGAGCGTGAGCTTATTTCGCCGAGCCGTGGCGCGCTCGAACGCATCACGAACTACGCGCTCGACGCCGAACCTGGTGTTCATGCTCGTTTCCGTGGCGACCTCGTGCGGCGTGCCCACTCGAATCGCACCGCCATTGCCTGTGTAGAGGCCCTCGGTCCCCTCACGGACGACGACGAAGTCGATCTCTCCGGGTGCGGACAACGGGCTACGCT
>DXDC01000423.1 GCA_019115685.1 Candidatus Agrococcus pullicola | reverse complement strand
GATCGCACGTTTCTCGGGTGGGACGAACTGCGAGCTGTCATAGGAGAACACCGTGCGGCCTCCGATCTCGATCTCTCCACTCGTCGGGACCTCAAGCCCGGCGAGGCAGCGCAATGTGGTCGTCTTGCCGCAGCCGCTTGGACCGAGCAACGTGACGAACTCGCCCTCGGCAATATCGAGTGACAGGTCGTCGACAGCGAACGTTTCGGCCGAACCGTATCGTTTGCTCAGGCGTCGGAGCGTGACAGCGCTCATTGCGTCGGCGCCTTCCACGTCATGAACCCCATTCCGCATCCAGTGCCAGCATCCGTGCGGTAGGCCGGGACGTAATCGACCACTTCGGCCTGAAGTGACGCGGCGTTCGCCGCGGCTCCGGCAACGATCCAGTTGCGGATTTCGGAGGAACCGGCGACGAGGACGTCGTTCTCGAGCGCGCGCAATGGCTGGGCGTCGCCGGCAGTGAATGCATCAAGGACGGTATTGTCCAGGCCCTCATCGACGACGAAGTGCGAGAGCCCGCCTGAACCGACGATGCCGATCCGGATGTCTTCGGGGTAGCTCTTGATCGCGGCCTCGAGAGCGGTTCCGAAGTCGTACGATCGCGCGGCGCTGGGCGGGTTCGGATGCCAGAACGTATTGACGAAGATCGGGACGATGGGTACTGGCACGTCTCCCTTGAGCACCTGCTGCATGATGAAGCCCCACCCGTGGGGGATACCATGGTCGCCGAATTTGCCCGCCGGGAGCTGCTGAGAGGCAGCGATATCGAAGCCCTGTGCTTGTACTGATTCGATGAGGTGCAGGGCGAGATCGCTATGACACTGCCGAGTCGTACTCACGTCAGGCACGTTCTTCGCTTCGGCGACGGAAAGTCCCGGAGCCATCGCGTCCAGGTCATCCTGGCTGAGTGGTTCGTGCTGAACCGTGTCACCCCAGTAGACGACGAACGGAGCCAGATGTTCGTCGCTGAACGTCTCCTTGTGGTCACTGCTGATGATCACCAATACGTCGACTTCCGACGACCGGACGAACTCCTCGAGCTGGTCGATGGCGGACCGGCATCGCGCGAATTTTTCGCGGAATGTCTCCACGCCAAGCTCGTCGCCGAATGCCGAGTTGCGCAGCGAGCTCAACTCGCCAAATGAATAGGTCTGGCCGCGAAACGCGAGGCGCTCATTCCGCTTGTCCGCAGCTGCACGCGCATCCCAATTTTCGGGCGGAGTGCCGAGCTGCGGTGCGTGTGAAGTGGCGAAGGCCATTGTGAGGGATGCCATGTCTTCTCCCATCCAGGATCGGTTGATAAACGTTGTCAGTTGTTTGTCTCGGCGGCGGTCGACGATGCGGCGGGGGTCGCCTCACCGGATGGCGATGCGGCTCGCCCGGGTACGCGATACCGGCGGGCCATGATCGTGGCGATGCGTTGCAGCGCCAGGAGGAGGAGCATTCCGGCCGTGAGTGTTGCCAGCACGAGAATGAGGAGTGCTGCCGCTCGCGACGAGTAGCCCTGCGTGTTCATGTCGTACACCAACAGCGGCACGGTCGGCGTCAGAGATGATGACAGCAGAACGGGAATCGAGAGGTTGCCAGAGATCACGATCGCGACCACGAACCACGCCGCGAAGAAGCTGGGCGCAATCAGCGGCAAGACGACGCCGAACACCACGCGGGCCGGGTGTGCGCCGCTGATGCGAGAAGCCTCCTCGAGCTCGCGATTGATTTGCATGAGGGCGGGCTGAATCGCGCGGGTGGCGATCGGTGTCGCGGCGATGACGAGGCCCAGCCCGACGAGCAGCATCGAGCCGTACAGTTGGCGGACGCCCGGCAGACTGACGTACGTCCACGCAAGCCCGAGAGCGAGAACAATGCCAGGCAGGGTGAACGGCAGCCACGTGAGCATTTCCAAGACTCGACGCATCCAGGTTTCGTTGTGACTGACGGCGTACATCGTGATGAAAGCAAGCGCGACCGCAGCGAGACCGCCCACCACCGCGACGATGATCGTCGAGCGAAGAGCCTCCATTGTGCGTGGGTCGCTGAAGAGCATCTCGTAGTTCGCTGTGGAGTAGACATCGCCGCCGAAGAATGGCTGGAAACTTCCGAGGAGGAGCTGCGCGAGCGGGAGAGCGACTCCGAAGAGGACGTACAGGGCGATGACTCCCGTACCCACCCAGCGCCAGCCGCCGATTTCCCACGGCGCTGTGTCATAGCCCTTGCCTGTCACCGTCGTGTATTTCTTGCGGCCGAGCACACGCCACTGCACGGCGACCATAAGAAGCACGAGCGCGACGAGTACCAATGAGAGGACGCTGGCACCGCCATAGTCGGCTGGCGTCTGGTCAGCGATGTAGCCGTACACCTCGGTCGAGAACACGTCGATCCCTGCGGGCGTGCCGAGAAAGAGCGGCACCTCGAACGCCTCGAGTCCGATGATCAGATTCAGGATGACCACGCCGGAGATCGCGGGCATCAGAACCGCCAGGTCGATGCTAAAAATCGTCCGGATCCTGCTCGCTCCTGACATCTGCGCGGCCTCCTCCAGCGTCCGGTCCATAGCGCGGAACGGACCGAGCAGCAGAAGATAGCAGAAGGATGTCCCCTTCAGCACCATCACGGACACCAGGCCCGGCCAGGAATACGCAGAGAACAGCGGCTCTTCACCGCCCGTCAATGCCATCCACCACTGGTTGACCTGCCCGAGGCGGGGGTTCCAGAGCATGCCCCAGCTCATGGCGTAGAACAGCGGTGGAAGGGCGAGGACAAGCACCATGATGGGCGTCACGATCCGGCGCAACGGAGCGGTACTTCTCACCGCGAAGAAAACGAGCACCAGTGCGAGAAGGACGGAGAATGCTGCGCACACGACGGCAATCACAAGGGAGTTGACGAATGTCGAGTAGGTACTCGCGCCGCCGAGCGTGCGGCCGAAGGCATCGAATGACCATTGCGGCGGTTGCCCCGGGGGCGCGTTTCGGAATGCACCCACAACGAGCATCACAACAGGCAATGCGAACAGCAGCACGGCTACGACCACCAGCGGTAGCATGCTGCGTCGAGTGGTGAATGCACCGTTGCTCGGTTGCCGACGGATCTTCATCACGCGGGGACCACCTCACTCTTCTCTGAGTCTCGGGCTCACCCAAGGAGTACCATCAATCTGCGCCACGGGCGCCCGACAGCGGGAACAGAAATGTCTAACGTCCCGCAGAGCGGAATCGCACCGCGACCAAGATGTGCATAATGGCTTCATGTCCAAAGGGCTCACGACTCCGCCTCCACCCGATCGCATCGAGTCGGTCGACCATGCGCTTCGTGTGCTCAGCATGCTCGACGACCACAGCGAGCTCCGAGTCTCGATGGTCGCGGACGAATTGGGGGTCGCCCGGTCGACGGCGCACCGGCTGCTTGTCACGCTGGCGTGGAGACAATTTCTCGTACAGGATCGCGTTACTCGTGCGTTTCGTGCGGGGACCGCGCTGATCGAACTCGGGCTGCGGTCCATCAGCGAATTCGACCTGCGCCGCTTCGCAGAGCCGCACATGAAGACACTTGCTGAGCAGCTCGGAGAGACGGTGAACATCATCGTCCTGGATGGTGCGAACGCAAAATTCATCGGCGGCGTCGAGGGGCCGAAGGTCGTGCGAACTCGAGTCGCGACGGGACTCGTTCTGCCGGCTTATGCTACCTCCGGCGGGAAGGTGCTCCTCGCCTCACTTCCGCCGGAGACGATTCGAGAGCTCTACCCTCGAGGCTTGAAGAAGGTCACGGCGCAGACACGCAAGACGACCGCGCAACTCCGTGAAGAGCTCGCTTACGTGCAGCTGAAGGGGTACGCGTTCAACGACGAGGAGAGCGCCCATGGACTTCGGGCGATCGCAGTGCCCGTGAGAGACCGCATCGGTCGAACGATTGCCGCTCTCGCGTGTTCCACTCCGGCCAGCCGCATGCCGAAATCCCGAGTGCATGGGCTCTACTCCGCCCTCGCCGAGGCCGCGACTCTCATCCGCAATGCTCTCCCGTGAGCGGCCCCGGCACCGCTAGCGGTGCCCGTCGCGGTCGAAGCCGTAGAGCGTGACGCTCGACGCTCCGTCCGCGAGTTGCCGCATGTATTCGGCCTCCTTCTGGGCGCGCTCGCGGGACCGGCTCAGTACCGCCGCGAATGCATCGTCGGGAATCGCGATGACTCCGTCCTCGTCGGCGACGACCACGTCACCGCGTCGAACGACGGCCTGTCCGCAACGCAGCGGCTTGCCGATCGCCCCGGCGTCGTCCTTTGTCGTGCCGGCGAGAGCGATCGACGTGCTGAAAACGGGGAAGCGACGTGCAGCGATGTCTCGCACGTCCCGTACTCCACCGAGGATGACGAGGCCGGAAACGCGCTGCGCCTGCGCGAACGCGGTGAGGACCTCACCCCAATAGCCGTGCTCCGCTTGTTGCGCGTCGACGACGAGGGCCTCCCCGGGCCGGGCCTGCTCGATGGCAAGATGCAGGGAGAGGTTGTCGCCCGCGGCTGTCGCGACGGGGAGCGCCCGTGCGACGAGCGCCGCGCCCGACCATACCGGCCGTAGCGCAGGCGTTAGCAGGCAGTCCATGCCCGATGCTTCGTAGAGCGTGGCGGTGCCGAGGGTGAGGACCTCCTCGCGGACCGCGTCGAGGTCGTAACGTGAATGCTGTGAGCCGGACATCGGTGGACTACAGCCGGAAGAGTGTCTTGGCGTTGCTCTCAAACAGCCGCGAGCGGTCATCGTCCGTGAGCCAGTCGATGTCCTCGATCAGCAGATGGATGTCATCGATCCACCGCCCCGTGTTGGGGTCGACGTGCGATCCCGTGCCGGGCTTCTCGGATCCGAACACCGTTCGGTCGGAGCCGACGGCACGAATCAGTAGTTCGATGGAGTCCTGCGTGTACAGGCAGGTGTCGTAGTAGAGCTTGCGGAGCTGATCGCGGAACGTCGTGCCCTTGCGCATTGCGGCTGGGAAGAACCGACCGCGCTGGTAGGGGATTGCGCCTCCGCCGTGGGAGACGATGATCTTGAGGTCGGGGAAGTCGTCGAAAACCGATGAGTTGATCAAACCGATGACCGCGATCGTCTCTTCCTGAATGAAGTGCAGTGAGTACGTTTCGCGCGCCGGCGGCCGGCAGCCAGCGGAATGGAGCAGGATGGGCACGTCCAACTCGCTCACGGCTTCCCAGATCGGGTACCAGAATCGGTCGCCGAGTGCGGGCGGCTGCGCGGTGCCCTCATAGGGGTCCGTGTTCAGCATCACGCCGACGAACCCCAGCTCCGTGACGGCACGACGCAGCTCGGCTGCCCACTGCTCAGGGCTGGTGTCCATGCTCTGCGGCAAGCCGGCGACGCCCCGGAACCGGTCCGGTTCCAGCGACACGGAGCGAGCGATCACGTCGTTCGTCTCGGCGGTGAACCACTCGACGAGCTTCGCCTGTTCGCTGTGCATCATCTGGTATGGACGCGGAGAGATCAGCTGGAGATCGATTCCCGCGTTGTCGAGATGATCCATGTGTGACACGTTGCCGAAGCTCGGGTTCGGAGCGTCAAGCGCTGCGCGAAGGGTTTCGTCGGTCACTCCCGCGCTGCCCCGGCCGTGCGCACCGCGGTGGGAAAGGAGGCCGGCCTTGTACGCGTACAGGGAAGCGGGGGCTGTAACGTGTCCGTGGATATCGATCTTCATGAATTCTCCAGCCATTTGAGTGAGACGGTACGTTGCCGAAGCGTATGACTCGCCGGGTTATCAACTGCCGTCGATCGAGGATGTCTCATCGCTGAGCCAAGGCCGATATCCCACTGTACGCAATCACCCTGCCGCTGCCATTCCGCCTATTGGAACTGGCCACCCTCCTCGACAGTCGGCGGCGTAGAGGCGCGACGTTTCGGAGTGCTCCTCGCATGCGTGACCCGGCGCGTCCGCTCGCGCGGAGAATCGCCGTTTCCTCGGACGGATCTGGGTGATGGGATCCGCGGGGACGGCCAATCGCCGCGACTCCGGCACGGCGTCTGGCCGTGCCGTGTCTGGCATGCGCGCTCCGCGATCGCATAGTCTGCCGGTCAGAGGACGAATGCCGGTGAGGGGACCAGGGGGTGGCCGGTGAACGCAGGACCACGGCAGTGGACGTCGGCGGACGCGGCGTTGTGGCACGCGATCTCGATCGTGAACGACCTCCGCAGCGAACGGGTACCCGTCCAGCGGGTGTCGACGGCGTTCCCCATCGCACCGGATGAGGTCGCGTTCGCCGGCGGTCCGTTCACGATGGACTCGATGCGCGCGCTCGGCGACGGAAGCTACGTGCACGACAGCTCATTCGTGTTCGGGACCGGCGCTTTCGGGCTGGCGATGACGGCTGGCACGCTCTTCGGATCCGCGGTCGGAAACGCTCAGCGGCGCTCGCAGGCCGCCTCCGACGCGCAGATCGCGTGGCGGCCCGACTTCGGCGGCACCATCACGGTGACGAGTCGCGGGTTCTATCTCGCGACGAACACGGGGCTGTTCCGCTGGACGTGGGATGCGATCCAGCTCGCCGAGATGGACGCTTTCACGGTGCTCGTGATGCAGGGACAGTCCGAGGGCGGTCCCGTGACATGGCGGATGACGTCCGACTGGTCGGAGCTCGTGTTCGCGCTGTGGGCGCTGTCGATGCACCCCGATCACCCGCAGTTCGCGACCGACGAGTGGATCCCTCAGAACTGGATCGCCTGGGCCGCGTCGGTGGGATACCCCGTGCCGCCGTCCACCGCCATCGAGAGTTGACGCGCGCAGTCATCGGCTCCGCTGACGACCGCGGGCAACGGACGATAAAAGGACCCATCCAGCGCTCAC
>DXDC01000422.1 GCA_019115685.1 Candidatus Agrococcus pullicola | reverse complement strand
CGTCGAACTCGGTGAGCGCGACTGCTCGACGCAACGCCGCCACCAGAAGGTCATCGAGGAGTCCCCGGCTCCGAACCTCAACCCCGAGACCCGCGACAAGCTCATCGAATCCGCGATCGCTGCGGCGAAGTCGGTCAACTACGTCAACGCCGGCACCGTCGAGTTCCTTGTCGACACGACCACCGGAGACTTCGTCTTCCTCGAGATGAACACCCGCATCCAGGTCGAGCACCCGATCACGGAGCTCACCCACGGGGTCGACATCGTCGAACAGCAGCTGGCGATTGCGACCACGGGCACAACCACGCCGGACTTCGCGCCGAAGCAGAACGGCCACGCGATCGAGCTGCGCATCTGCGCCGAGGACCCGAAGCGGTTCTACCCCCGCCCTGGACCGATCCTCATCTATACCGAGCCGTCGGGTGAGGGAATCCGCGTCGATTCCGGCTTCACTGCCGGCACCGAGGTGACGCAGCACTTCGATTCCCTCGTGGCCAAGGTCTGTGCTTTCGGTCCGGACCGGGAGACCGCGTTGGAACGCGCGAAAGGCGCACTCGCCGAGCTCGAGATCGAGGGACTGACGACGAACGCGCCGTTCCTCGAAGTCCTCCTCGAGACCGAGGAATTCGGCAGCGGACAGTATGACACCGGGCTCGTCGAGGCGACCCAGGCAGAACAGAAGCGTTTGGCGAAGCTCGCCAAACAAGCGCAGAGGAGTGCATGACATGGCCGACACCATCAACGCCGATATGGGCGCCAACGTCTGGAAGATCATCGCGAACGAAGGCGACTCCATCGAGGAGGACGGCGTCGTGCTCATCCTCGAAGCCATGAAGATGGAGATTCCCGTCATGGCCGAAGACGACGGCGAGATCGTCAAGATCCACGTCAAGGAGGGTGACACGGTGACACCGGGTCAGCCTCTGTACGACATCGAAGCGGAGTGACAATGACCCAGACAGCAGTAGATGCGAACGCAGCGACAGATCAGGCCACGGCCGACGCCGACGCGGCGGCCGCCTCGGTGCCGGAGAACTTCTCCGCATGGTCGGTGACCGAACTCGGCGAACCGAGCCAGGCGCTCGAACTGCGGACCATCACCACGCCCACCCCGGGCGAGGGCCAGATGCTCGTACGGATCCTCGCCTCGGCGGCGAACTTCCCCGATGTGCTCATGTGCCGCGGCGAATACCAGGTCAAGCCCGACCTGCCGTTCACGCCAGGCCGCGAGGTCTGCGCGGAGGTCATCGCCACCGGACCGGGAGTCACCCGGGCACAGGTCGGCGACCGCGTCCTCGGTCTGACGACCCTGCCGTACGGCGGGTTCTCCGAGGTCGCACTCATGGACCAGGGCATGGTCCACCAGGCTCCGGCCTCGCTCGACAACGCGAAGGCCTCGTGCCTGTTCATCGGATACCAGACCGGCTGGTTCGGTCTGCATCGTCTGGCCCGGATCCAGCCGGGAGAGACCCTCCTCGTCCACGCTGCTGCCGGCGGCGTCGGCAGCGCGGCCATCCAGTTGGGCAAGGCTGCGGGCGCTCGGGTCATCGGCGTCGTCGGCGGTTCGGCGAAGGCCGAATACGCGCGCCAGCTCGGTGCGGATGTCGTCATCGACCGCAAGTCCGAGGACTTCGTCGAGATCGTCAAGGCCGAGACGGACGGCCGCGGTGCCGATGTCATCTTCGACCCGGTCGGCGGTGAGACCTACGCCCGGTCGACGAAGTGCATCAACTTCGAGGGCCGCATCATCGTCGTCGGCTTCGCCGGGGGAGAGATCCAGTCCGCGAAGCTCAACCATGCGCTGGTGAAGAACTACTCGATCCTCGGCATCCACTGGGGTCTGTACAACACGCGGAACCCGCAGGCTGTCGACGACTGCCACGTCGAGCTGACGAAGCTCGCCGATGAGGGGCTCATCGAACCCTTCGTCAGCGAACGGGTCGAACTGTCCGAGGTGCCGGCAGGACTGCAGCGCCTCGCCGACGGCGAGACAGTCGGCCGCGTCGTCATGGAACACGGCGCCGGAGCCTGACCGCCTGACCGTCTGATCGTCCCACTTCGCACATGAGACATGACAAAGGAGTCATCATGAATGCACCACTCCTCCGCCCCGGCCTGATCCCGCCGGGCGCGGGGAGCGGATCGTCGGTTTCCCGGCGTTCGCTCATCAAATACTTCGGCGCCGGTGCGGCTGCACTCGGTGCCACCCCGCTGCTCGCCGGCTGCGGGGGCGACGCCGAGGCCACGGCGGCCGGTGATTTCGGAGTCGCCGCGTTCCCTGGTGACGCCTACTTCCTCGACACCGTGAACCTGGCCGAGAAGCAGTACTCGAAGCATGGTCTCACCGTGCCCGAACACCTCACCCCGCAGAGCGGTGTGCAGGGTCTGCAGCTGCTGGTGGCAGGCGCCATCGACGGGTTCGCCGTCGATACTCTGCTGCTGCTTGCCTCCCACGGCAATGCTGCGAAGGGCAAGCGCCCGATGCTCGTCGGCGTGCGCACAATGGAGACGACGTACGCCATCGTCGGCAACAAGAACGTCAAGTGGCCGGACAAGAACGCGAGCTTCGAAGAGAAGATGCACGCGCTCAAGGGCAAGAAGGTCGGCGTCACCGCCATCGGCGCCGGCTCTGACCTGCAGCTCAAGCTCGCGCTCGAGACCGCCGGAATGGTCTACGACGACATCACTCCGTTGGCCGTGGGGTCGACGACGCAGATGATCCCGAACATGCGCAACGAACGCGTCGATGCTGTTGTGACTGTGCAGTGGACGTCGACGAGGCTCCTTGCTCAGGCGACCGGCGGTTCGATCCTGCTCGACTTCGCCGAGGAGAGCGCTCCCGACATCATGCGCAACCAGGCCGTGGTGTGTGCCTCCGTTCGCGAGGACATGCTGGAGAAGGATCCCGAATCGGTCAAGGCTTGGATAGCCGCGCAGGAAGACGCGCGCGAATGGATTCTCAAGAAGCCGAAGGACGCAGCTGCTCTGCTCAACAAGACCGGCATGGGCGGCAAGGGGCAGCCGATCGCCGAGGAGTACATGAAGCATTACGCGGAGGTCGTCGACCCGGCGCTCGAGCCGATGCTCAAGGCACCGAAGGACATCACCGAACGGATGATCAAGCTGGCCGAGCGCTTCGGCAACATCGAGAAGGGCAAGGTCACCTACGAGACCTTGGTCCCGGAGTTCGCCCGCGCGTGAACGAAGGTGGGCGCCGCACCACCGGTCGGGGCGAGGCAGAGCCTAAGCGCACCCGCGTCACAGCCGAGGTGCGCCAGAGCAAGATCCCAGGCAGGCTCGCGCCGGAGTCGCACCTGATCCGGCACACGTCCATCCCCTGACCCAAGAGTCCAGCCGGTCACACCAGAGCTGAATAAGCGCTCAGCGCAGAACCGAAGAAAGCGCGAAGCGCAGAACTTAAGAAAGAGAGAAATCCCGTGAACGAGCAAGCACTGGCCGACACCGAGGCGGACACCCGCAGCGGAGTCGACCTGCCGCGTCTGACCTCGTGGCTCGAGTCCGCCAAACCCGGCCTCGTCAGCGGCGAGTTGTCCGTGAGCCTGATCGAGGGCGGCAAGTCCAACCTGACCTATGTGCTGCGCGATGACGAGCACGAGTGGATCCTCCGCCGCCCGCCGCTGGGACAGGTTATGGCCACCGCGCACGATATGAATCGCGAGTTCACGATCGCTGGGGCGCTGCGCGGAGCCGTTCCGGTTCCGGAGATGGTCGCCTACTGCGATGATCACGATGTGCTCGGTGCGGACTTCTACATCATGGAACGCATCGACGGGGTTCCCTACCGGTACCGTGAGGAGCTCGAACCGCTCGGCACCGAGCGCGTGCAGTCGATCGGGAAGCGACTGATCAGCACCCTCGTCGAACTCCACAGCGTCGACCCCGCCGAGGTGGGGCTTGCGAACTTCGGCCGACCCGAAGGATTCCTCGCCCGTCAGGTCAGCCGGTGGAAGAAGCAGCTCGACGCTTCGCATACCCGCGACCTGCCCGGAGCCGACGAGCTGCACGCGGAACTCGCGGCCCGAGCGCCGGAGAAGTCGGCAGCCGGCATCGTCCACGGCGACTTCCGCCTCGACAATGTCCTCTTCGGTGCCGATGACAAGCCTGCCGCGATCATCGACTGGGAACTCGCGACTCTGGGTGAGCCGCTCATGGACCTCGCCCTCATGCTCACGTATCAGAA
>DXDC01000048.1 GCA_019115685.1 Candidatus Agrococcus pullicola | reverse complement strand
GAAGGCAGCGATTGTCGATGCCGCCTACGCGGATACGCTGAGCGCCCTGGTGGCGGACATTTCCGCAGTTCTGGACAGCGCAGAGCCCGCCGATCGACCCGCCGCGTACATTCGCACGATGGTCAGGCACTTTCGCGAGCATCCCAGCAGTGTGCGAATGATCACGGAAGCCATGCGGAGCGGGGATGCGGATCACGAGCGCAAAGAACGCTGGGGGCCACTGGCTGCGATCATTGACGAGGCAGCTGCTGTTCACGGAGCAGGGGATGTCCGTGCACGCGACCTCGCCGTGATCGTCGGAGGAGCCATCGACGGGATCGTCATCGAGCAGCTCGAGGACCCCGCGTACGATTCGGCCGCTGCCGCGGAGCGGCTGGTCACCATGCTGGAGTCGATGATCGCCCGCTGAGCCTGGCCTGTACGTTCTGTCCGTTAGCCTTGATGCGACATGGCTCATCTGCTCGGCGCCGCAAAGGTGCATCTCGAATATCCCAATCGCGTCGTTTTCGAAGCGATCTCACTCGGCCTCGAGGATGGCGATCGAATCGGCATCGTCGGTCGCAACGGAGACGGCAAATCGACGCTGCTGCGGCTGCTGTCCGGCAGTCTCGACCCCATGGGAGGTCGGGTCACGCGCCGCGGCGGGGTGACGGTGGGTGTCCTCGATCAGCAGGATCTCCTCGACCACGGCAGCACGGTCGGGCACGCGATCGTCGGGGATCGCCCGGCTCACGAGTGGGCATCCGACTCCCGGGTGCGCGACATTATCGCGGGTCTCGCCGGCGACCTCGACTGGGAGGCGCGGATAGGTTCGCTCTCCGGCGGTCAGCGCCGCCGTGTTCAGCTCGCAGCGCTGCTGGTCGGCGATTGGGATGTGCTCATGCTGGATGAACCGACGAACCACCTCGATGTGCAGGGCATCGCCTGGCTCGCGGAGCACTTGAACCGGCGGTACGCCAGCGGCAGAGGAGCCCTCGTCACGGTGACGCACGACCGCTGGTTCCTCGACGCTGTCTGCACCGGAACGTGGGAGGTGCACGGCGGCTCGGTTGAGCCGTTCGAAGGCGGATACGCGGCATACATTCTGCAGCGCGTCGAGCGAGACCGGCAGGCGGCGGCGATTGAGGCGAAGCGTCAGAACCTCATGCGCAAGGAACTCGCGTGGCTGCGCAGGGGAGCCCCGGCGCGCACGTCGAAGCCGAAGTTCCGCATCGAGGCGGCGACGCAGCTCATCGAGAACGAACCGCCTCCCCGCGACAATATCGCCCTGGCCCAGATCGCGGCGACAAGGCTCGGGAAAGATGTCGTCGACCTGCTGGATGCCGGTGTGTCGTTTGGTGAAACGCGGGTGCTCCACGACGTCACATGGCGAATAGCGCCCGGGGAGCGTACGGGAATACTCGGGCGAAACGGCGCGGGGAAGTCGACGCTGTTGGGGTTGATTTCCGGAGCCGTGCGGCCGACGGAGGGTCGCGTGAAGCGCGGCTCCACGGTGCACGTCGCCAGCCTCAGTCAGGAGCTCGACGAGCTGAGCGAGCACGAGCACGAGCCGGTGCGAACCGTGATCGGGCGCTTGCGAACGAGCTACAAGGCCGACGGCAAAGAGTTCACTCCCGGGCAACTGCTCGAGCGGCTCGGCTTCCGCACCGGTGAACTTTCGACGCCCATCCGCGACCTCTCCGGGGGGCAACGACGCCGGCTGCAGCTGCTGCTGATTCTGCTGGATGAACCGAACCTGCTGATCCTGGACGAGCCGACGAACGACCTCGACACCGACATGCTCGCAGCGATGGAGGATGTGCTGGACTCCTGGGGTGGCTGTCTCATCGTCGTCTCGCACGACCGATACCTCATCGAGCGCGTGACCGATCAGCAGTATGCGGTGCTCGATGGTTCGCTGCGGCACCTCCCGGGCGGCATCGACGAGTATCTTCGGTTGGTCGGCGACGCATCGACGGGGGAGAAGCGTTCGAGGGAGCCACAAGCCGTTGCGGCACCGGATGTCGGGCCCACGCTGTCGGGACGCGAACGACGCGACGCCGAGAAGGAGCTCGCATCCCTCGAACGCCGGGTCGAGCGATTGCGTTCACAGGCGAGCGGTGCTCGTGACGGACTCGCCGACCTCGACCAGTCGGACTACGAGGGCATCGCGCAGGAGATGACGCGGATCACCGACCTCGAGGCGGAGGCCGAGCAGCTCGAAGAGCGCTGGCTGGAACTCTCAGAGCGTCTCGGCTAAACCCGCCCCGCGAACGCTTGCTCAACATCCCGCGCGAACGCGATGAGCGACGGATACTCGGCGTCGACCTCTACCGAAGCGCGAGGGTCGGGTGTCGCGCCCCAACCCGGCCGGTCGTGCCGCCGGTTAATCCACACGCATGGCAGCCCGAACCGCTTGGCCGGCACGTGGTCGTGGAAGAGTGACTGTGCGACGTGCAGCAGCTTGCCCGTCATGTCGAGTTCTGCAACTCGTGAGTTCAACGCTTCGAAGTTGGCCGGGTTCGGCTTGTAGGAACCGACATCCTGCGCCGTGATGATCTCGTCGAACTCGACCTGCAAGCGCTTGTTCGAGGCGGCGAACCCGTCGCGATTCACGTTCGAGAGGATGATGAGCTTGTAGTGCCGCTTCAGAATCTCGAGCGCTTCGACGGAATCGTCGAAGGCTGGCCAATCGGGCACCGAGGTTCCCAGCGCGTCGGCTTCGGCATCCGTGACGGAGAACCCAAGTGTCGCTCCCGTGCGACGGAACGCAGCGCGCAGCGCATCGGGATAGAGGATGCCTGGCTCCTCTCGAAGCACGGCCGCTTCGTTCTCCGAGTAGGCGACAAGGACGTCCTCGTCGCTCAGCGACGGGTCGTGGCGCCTTGCCCAGGGGCCGATGACCGCTGCGATGCCGGCTTCCCAATCAATCAGTGTGCCGTAGCAGTCGAAACTCAGCGCATCGTATGCGGTTAGATTCAGAGTCAATGTCGTGCCTTCCG
>DXDC01000421.1 GCA_019115685.1 Candidatus Agrococcus pullicola | reverse complement strand
TCTTGCGTTTCGCGGCGGACACGAGCCGGGCATGGCGAGCGTGGAAGTCGGCGGAGGCGGCCTGTCTGACGCCGTCACGGTAGCGGAAGAGAGCGTGCCCGCTTTCGTGCTGGGTCCAGCTTCCGGCGCCTTCGCGCGCGAATCGGTCGAGCACGTCCGCGGCGTCGGAGCGGCCGGTGAGATCCTGCGCGAGGTCAGCGTCGATGACGGGCGCGAGCGCAGTGAGTCCGGCGAATTCCCGCAGGCCGCTGTCAGTGAACCGTTCCATGATCGCCGGCGAGAGTGAGAGGGAGGCCGCGAGCTCGGGTGCATCGTGGTGCTCGATGGCGAAGCGCAGTGTGTCGATACGCTGCACGGCATCGCTCGCGAGGATGGCGTCGAGATCAGAGGCTTCGATCAGCGGCGCGTCGCGTTGGAGTATCTTGCGTGCTTCACCGGGGGACAAGGCGAGGTCGTCTGTCGTGAGTTCGACCCAGCTGATCGGCGGTGGGTCGGCCAGGAGCGCATCACGAACGGAGGTCGATGAACACGCGACCAGGCAGCGCATGTCGGGGTGGTGTCGCAGCAACTTGACGAGGTCGCCGACCACGGCCGGCCACTTATCCGACTGCGCGGGCAGCCCGTCGATGATGATGGCGCGAGGCGTGGCGTGATTCTGGAACATCCGCTGAATCATGCGGTCGATGAATCCGGGCGCCTCCGAGATTGCAATGACTTTGCGGGCGAGCATGGCGTCGTCGATCCACCCGTCGGCATGCAACCGGGTGAGCATGCGCAGCCAGAATCCGGCGCGGGATGATAGCTGTGCGCGCAGATCGAGCCAGATTACGGGCTCGCCGTAGTTCGCCGCCCATTGCGAGAGTAGGACTGTCTTGCCGGATCCGCCTTCGGCGTGAACGACACACAGCTGCTCCGTCCCATTTAGACGCTCGAGCAGTCGCGTGCGCGGGACGGATTCGGCGGCGCCGACATGGCCACACGTCGTCGCGCCAGTGCTCATGCAAATCTCCCTTGCTGGACCTCCCGCGCCTGCGCGGCAACGCGCACGACGTGCATCAGCTTGCCACGTGAGTGGACCGGAGCGGCGCGTTCTCATCAACAGGACATCCGATGTTACCCGGGGTGACGGCCGGGGTGAAGGCCAGGGTGAAATTCCGGTCGATTGCTGGGAGGCAACGTTCGACAGCCCTTGAATCGGGAGTGGGTCGCCCCGGTCCTCTGCGTCATAGCGTTCGAGATGCCAGGAACACACCGTTCGTTCACGCCGCCGGTGTGCCTCGCTGGAGAGGAGAGACACTCATTGGGTCGAGGGGATCGACCTCGAGCTGCCACTCGGTCAGGGGCGGTGGCTTGATGGGCGAGGGCTCCGCATCGAACGCTTCCGCCCGGATTGATCCGCTGCACACTCGTCGTGTGTGGCTCATGCTCTATGGAAGGGGAGTGCAGTGAAGCAGGGACTAAATCATCCGCCCGGCCTGTCGTGGCCTCGAAAGATCGCGACGTTGCTCGCTTCGGGGGCGCTGCTGGCCTCTGGGCTGGTCGCGACCTCCGCCGCGTTGACGGTAACGCCCGCGGCCGCGGAGGGGTCCGCTGAGTCGGGAAACTCGCATGCGACGACGACGTACTACGCGTACCTCGATGAGGGCGACGTTCTGGATACCTCTTTCCTCGTCTCGACGCGGAACGGAGGGTCAGATTCGGTGGGCGACGATCGCCACTACACGATCACTGATCCGGACGGGGTTGTTCAGTGGGAGTGCACGGTTGACGGCACGGCTCCTTACGGTACCGGGTGTACGAGCCCAACCCTCACCGGGCCGGCCGGTGCATGGAAGATCCAGGATGATCAGGTTCCCGCTGACTCTCTCGTCCGCATGGCCTGGAACATCGACGTGTCGACCGCCGAAGGTACGCCCGTGCCGGGGCGCGTGTGGTCCGAACGGCCGCAGATCTCCCAGGACGCCGGAGAGCTTCGTGACCTCAGCTTCTGGATGGTGAACGACACCGGGTATCAGTATCGCGTCGACCTCAACGATTACAACGGCTACCAGTCCTTCATCACTGCATCCGCATTCGGGATCACCGATGAGAACTGTGTTCCGACGTACAAATCGGTCGAAGCATCGACCGAGCCTGGTCGCGACGGCCTTCCCGACGACCTGTCGTTGCGCACCGACTGCGCACCGATCTTCCGGGCGTTCTTTGCGGAACCCGCGGCTGATCTTCCGGCGACCGCGCCTTCCGCGGACGGCGTGCTCAACGTTGTGCCCCCTGTTCTCGGCAGCGAGGACCTCGCAGTAACGGACCTCGCATTCTCGTCAAACGCAGCGAACTCTGCAGACGGAGTCTTCACGCACTCCATCAACGAGCGCTTCTCTGGTGCGTACGAGCTGCAGATCGACACGAACGGCAACGGGTCCTACACCGATGACGTCGACCGCATCATCTCGCTATCAGCAGACGGCTCCGGTGAGTACTCATACGAGTTCGATGGTCTCGATGGACTGGGTGTAGCGGTCGAAGACTGCAGCCTGATGAACGCGCGGCTCTACTTTCCGAAGGTCGGCGAGATCCACGTGACTCAGCTCGACGTCGAGGGACGCGCCGGTGGCATCCAGGTGACGGCCATCAACGGCGAGAACGCGGGCGATGACACCGTCTACTGGGACGACACCGATCTCGATCTCGATTCGCGAGAGAACAGCACTCCGCAACTCGACGGTACAGATGG
>DXDC01000420.1 GCA_019115685.1 Candidatus Agrococcus pullicola | reverse complement strand
CCGATCGTCAACGTCACGAACAGCGCGACGAGCCCTCCCTCGTAGAGGCAGATCACCATCAGCAGACCTGCGAAAGCACCCACGATGGCTTCGTGCGAGACCTTCTGCATGATCCACTTGGCCGCGCGGTGCGCCTGCGTCATCGCGAACGGATACGTGATGAACACGGCGAGCACGACGGCCATCAGGCCGAAGACCAGGAAGTGCCAGGGGTCGAGCATGTCGTGCAGGTTGTTCGTCGCGTTCGTCTCCGGATCGATCGTGTAGACCGGTGGCGCATTGAACAGCGGCTGCGCGACGGATGCCGCCATGGGTGAGAGCGGCAGCCCGATCGCGATGAGCGGGATGAGCGTCTCGGCGATATACGTCGACTCGGTCGTGCCGTTCTTCACCGACATCTGCGTCGTGAGTCGCTGATAGGCACCCTTGATCCGGCTCCCGAAGAGTTCACCCATCAGCACCGTCATCGCCACGGGAGAGAACACGAACGTTGCGCTCGAGATACCGGCTGCCCCGGCGGTGGATGCCATCTGCCGTCGGTCGAGGACCGAGAACGGCGACGGCACCTTGCCCTTCCAAGTGCGCGTATCGGCCGCGAGTTCGAACTCGCGTTTACCCTTTCGTTCCAGCACCTTCCTGCCCAACGGGCTCGCGGCGAGGAACATGTCGATGATGAGGGGGCCTGTCGCAATGCCGAGGAAGAAACTGACGGTCAGCGTGCGATCCAGCACCAGGGTCGTGAAGGCGTTGAGACCGAGCACGAGCATGACGAACGGGATCAGCGCGAGCACCGCTGCCCAGCGGCTCTTCGAGAGTGCCGCGATGAGCACAGCAGCGGCCAGGAAGATCCAGCCGGCGACGGCGCTGATGTGGTCGGCGAAGGGGATGAGGATCCAGGCGAAGCCGACGGCGAGCGGAACCGCCAGCAGGGCGGCGAGCACACCGCCGGAGATCGCCTTGCGGAGCGCGATGTGCGGAACCCCGAGCTCACGCAGCAGCTGCGCATCCCGTAGCAGGGGTGCCGCCATCGTGTCGCCCGGTATTCCCAACAGCGTTGTCGGCACGGCATGCGTTATATGTTTCGCGGAGATCGCGGCCATGAAGAACGCGAATACGCCCTCGGGAGGCACGCCGAGCAGGATCACCAGAAGGGTGATGGGGGCGATGGTGGCGGTCTCGTCGGTTCCTGAGACGAGCCCGAGCAGACCGAACGCGATGGCACCCAACAGCGCCATGCCGACGGCCCACGCGATCATGGGGAGCAGCTCTTCCATCAGCCCTCCTCCTCACGGTTCTTCGCTTCGTTCTGCTCGAACCGACGCTTGAAGTCGTCATACAGACCGAGCATCTTCACCTCTTCGAGGACCGCGGGCGGGAAGGTGTCAGGGTCTCCGATCGGGCCGACCTCTGCCTCCATGGCATCCATCGCGCTCTCTCGCGAGCTGGCGCCGTACTCGTTCTCGACGAGCACGCGCTTCGGCTTGAAGAACCGCGCGCACACGACTGCGACGACGATGCACGCTCCGATACCGATGAGGAGCGAGTACGAACCGACCATCTGCTCATCGGTTCCGAGCGCGCGGAGCAGCCAGCGTCCACCCAGAAAAACGGAAGTCGCGAAGCCGACGCCCATGATGATCGAATAGAGCAGATGCCGCGGCGAAACGGTATCTCCCCAGACCTCGATGTAGGTCTCTTCTTGTTGCTGTGTCACTTGCTGTCCTTTCCGATCAGCGCCGTTGCTACCCGGGATGAGATTGGTCTGTCGAGCTGCTGCGCGAGCCAAGGGGCGATCTCGAGCAGAGCCGGGATGCTGACACCGGTCTCGATGCCGAGCCCCGTCAGCATCCACACGAGGTCCTCGGTTGCCAGATTGCCGCTCGCCGATTTCGCGAACGGGCAACCGCCGACGCCTGCGACGGAAGCGTCGAACGTGGTCACTCCGCTTAGCAACCCCGCGTAGACGTTCGCGAGCGCGAGCCCGTAGGTGTCGTGCATGTGCAGCGCGATGCGCTCGATCGGAACCCCGCCCGCCTCGAGTGCTGCCACCGTTGCGCTCACGAGGCCCGGCGTGGCGACGCCGATGGTGTCGCCGAGGGAGATCTCTTCGACTCCCCACTCCAGCAGGAGCTGCGCGAGCCGGACGACCTCCCCGATCTCGACAGCACCCTCCCACGGGTCGCCGAAGACCATGGAAAGGTAGCCGCGCACCGGAAGCCCGGCATCCCTCGACCGTCGTACGACCTCGTTCGCACTCGCTTCCGCACTCGCTCTGTCGGAGGAGAGATTTGCGCGCGAGAATGACTCCGTCACGCTCAGAAAGACGGCAATGTCATCGGCTCCCGCAGCCAGCGCTCGATCGAACCCTTTCGGGTTCGGTACGAGCACGGGCATTCGCGCTTGCACTCCATCGAGACCCCGGAGCACCTCGTCGCTGCCGGCCATCTGCGGCACGCGATCCGACCGGACGAAGCTGCCCGCTTCGATTACCGGCAGCCCGGCCGCGTCGAGTCTGCGGATGAGTTCGATTTTCGTCGCAGAAGACAGGTTCGTCGGTTCGGCCTGCAGGCCGTCTCGCGGGCTCATCTCCCAGATCGTCACCCGATCGGGCATCCCGCTCTCGGAAGCCCTCGTCGGAAGCCCGATGTCGAGCACCGTCACCGGGCAGCCCTGTGCTCTGCAAGGATGCGCTCGGCGACATCCACACGAACGGCCCGCTCTGCGACCATCGCCGACGACACGGCATCGACTTCGTCACCCACCGCCCCCGCAGCGACGGCGACATTGCGAGCGTGCAGCGACATGTGCCCCTGCTGGATACCCTCCGCCGACAGCGCCCGGACCGCTGCGATGTTCTGCGCGAGCCCGACGGCGGTGATCAGCTCGGCAAGCTCCTGCGCGGTTTCGGACTCGGTCATCGCCACCGCTGCCTGCGCTGCCGGGTGCGTGCGAGTCGCACCGCCGACAAGCCCGACCGGCATCGGCAACTCGAGTGATGCGACCAGGTTGCCCTCGACATCGAGATCGAAGTGCGAAAGCGATGTGTAACGGCCGTCGCGCACGGCGTGACTGTGCGCACCCGCCTCGACAGCGCGAGTGTCGTTGCCCGTGGCCAGCACGACGGCGGTGACGCCGTTCATGATGCCCTTGTTGTGCGTTGCGGCACGGTACGGGTCATCGAGCGCGAAATCGACCGCCGCGACCATGTCGGCGACAACCTGTTCGCCACCGATCTCACTAGCGGGGATGACCGCGCGAGCCCTGCTGAGGCGAAGGTCGGCCTTGTTCGTCAGGATGCGCAGCAGCGAACGGCCCTGCGCGACTCGCGCGAGCTCGGGAGCCAGTGCTTCCGCCATCGTATTCACCGCGTTGGCACCCATCGCGTCGCCGACGTGCACGACGAGGTGCACAACGACGTGCGTGCGTCGACGACCCTCGATGACGCGCACGATCAGTTCGCGAGCGCCGCCGCCGATCTCCACGAGGCGAGGGTCCTGCTCGTTCGCCAAGGAGAGGAAGCGCTCCTCGTGCTCCTGAATGCGCAGCTTCGCTGCGTGCGGGTCGGCGACGTCGAGCAGCTGGACCTGAGCCTGCATGAGCGGCTGCGTCGACGACGTGAAAAAGCCGCCTGCCGAGCGCGTCATGCGGGCGACATTGCTTGCGGCCGCCACAACGGACGGCTCTTCGGTCGCCATCGGCACGAGTACTTCTCGACCGTTCACGATGAAGTTCGTCGCTACCCCCACCGGCACTCCGATCTGTCCGACAGCATGCTCGATCATGCGATCGGATCGTTCGGCGTCGAGCCCGCCACTTCGAAGGGCGTAGAGATGAGCATCGAGCGAGGGCACCTGCTCGGCGACCTTCTGCAATCTGCTCGCGGGCTCTTCGTTGCGAAGTCCGCTCAGTCGGGATGTTCCAGCCACGTTGCTCCTCTTCTCGCGTCGTTGCGCAGCGAATTCATTCAAGCAACTCGCGCCGACCGACACTATGTGCAGCATGAACACTATTTGACCTCCGAATATGTGCGTGCCGCGACGCACTCCGGAGGGTAGGCTCCTGCTACGCCTGCAGCGCGCGTCGGGCGGCCTCGAGCCGTACTGCCACTTCGAGGCGGAAGCGGGCATCCGGAACCGTCCAGCCGCCCGGAATCAACGAGGCGATACGATCCAGCCGCTGCCGAACGGTGTTCGGGTGCAGCCCGAGCCTGCGAGCGACTCCCGCCGTCGACCCCTGCTCGTCCATCGATGCGACGAGCGTCTCGAACAACTCGGTGCCGCGGCGTGCGTCCCACTCGAGCAACGGCTGCAGCGCCTCGGCGATGAATGCGACCGCGCGCTCGCCGTTGCCGTCGAAGAGCACGGTGTAGGGGGCGAAGGCGTTGGTATCGAACGTGCCGGTTCGCTCGCCCATCGCCAGCAGGAAATCGCGGGCACCCCGAACAGAAGGCAGCACCTCCAGCAGAGATACGAGATCCTCCGCCCTGTGCACGGCGGTCAATGGCGCGTCTACTCCGGCGGCACGAAGCGCGGACTCGACGCGTTGATGCACCGCACCCTCCTGCGCAAGCACCCAGAACACCCCGCCCGTTTCCGTGACCAAGAGGTCGGCTCCGAGCCGAAGTGTCTGCCGAACGCGATCGGCGGCAGCCGCCTCGACACCGAAGTGCACGGCGACCCACGGCTTTGTCGGGCTCAACCCACGAGAACGAACGCGATCGATCGCGTGTTCACGACTACCGGTCGTGTCGATGAGCTCCTTCGCCAGCTCTCCGCGGATTCGCTCCTCCGCAAGATCACTCGCCTTGCGCTGCATCCACAACAGGGCGAACGCGATCCCGGATCTCTCGACCGACCGCCGATCCGCGAGCGTCAACTCTTCATCCGTACGCTCGACCAGCACGGCGCCCGCCGCGCTCTGCTGCGCGACGACCGGCGCGACGAACTCGACTGGCCCGGAAGCGACTTCCGTGCCTCTGCCATCCGCGATATCCGACCAGAACTGCTTCGGCAGTGCCTCGTCGGGCACAAGATCCTCCGCGCCCGCTATCACGTCTCCGTCGGCGTCGATCACGACAATGCGTCGACGCAACGTGTCACCGAGAGCCTTCGCGACCGTATCCGGATCCGATCCCGCGGTGACCAGGCGCGTCAGCTCTTCGTGCAGGCCCGCCGCCCGCCGGATCTCACTCGCTTGCGATTCGGCAAGGCGGCGGTCACGATCGGCGCGTTTCGAGGCAGCGTGCAGTTCCGCAACGAGCTTTCCCTGTTCGAACACGATGGCCGCGTGGTCGGCGAACGATCGCGCCAACCCGATTTCGTCAGGTGTGTAACGTCTGGCGCGGCGGTCGGCCACGAACAGCACGCCCAGAATGGTCCGGTCGGCGATGAGCGGCACGCCCAGTATCGACGAGATCTCCTCGGCGGCGACCACGCTGTCGATCACGGTATCGTGCGGAAACTCGGCCGCATCCGGATAGTTGTCGACCCACACCGGGCTCATCTTCTTCACCACGCGCGTGGCGATTCCGACACCGCGAGGCACGACCATGCCGAGGAAATCCGGGCTGGATGCCCCTTGCACGGCCCGCACTTCGAAAGTTTCACTGCCCGCATCGTACGCCGAGATGTACGTCATGTCGGAACCGAGCAGTTCGTGCGCCCGATCGACGATGCGATCCAGAAGTGCTCCGTCGCGCTGCGTGACGAGGTCGTGCGTCATTGCGACGACAGCTGCGAACTGCGAATCGCGTCGGTGCAATCGTGCGAATCGGTCGGCGACCTGCTCCACGAGCTCCGCCGCCGCCGCATCGTCAGCGCGCAGCTGCTGCAGGGATGCGGCATCGATCTCCCTGCCGTCGGCGATGGCCGAGAGCGCGTCGTGCAGGCGCGGCGTCGTCACCGTCCTCCTATGGCTCCCCACGCGGACACGTGAGCGAACACCGCCTGCTTGCGCTCTT
>DXDC01000419.1 GCA_019115685.1 Candidatus Agrococcus pullicola | reverse complement strand
CTCGTACGTGACCGAGGCGCGCAGCCCATCCCCCGACAGCACGACTTCGCCCGCCGGCGGCGGCAGGCTGATCACCTGCCCCGGTGCGAGTTCTCGCTCGTCGTCACCGATCGTGAACGTCTGCTCCGTCTCGCTCGAGTTCATGACGTGCAGCCGGAGCCCGTCGTCATCCAGCGGCAGTTCGAAACGCACTTCGCCGTCGATCGCGCGTGCGGGCGCCATCCACGCGAAGTCCTCCTCCGAGGCGCCTGCCGTCGGCGTGAACCGCACGCCTGCGGCAACGGGCACGTCGCTCTCGACCGTGATCGCGTACACGCCTTCGCCGAGTTCCTCGAGCGGCAGCTCCGTCACCCGCCCATCGGTCAGGCCCAGCGTTGTCGTGATCGGATCACCGTCGTCCGAGGCGAACGTCACCTCAGCCTCCGTGTCATCGCCGTCCGGCAGCAACCGCAGGACCGGGCCGGCGTCGACGTGCTGCTCGTCATCCAGGTGCGTGTGCCCCGCCGCGATGGGAATGCCGAGGAAGGTCTGCTCGCCGCTGACCGCGACGGTCGCTCCGGTCGTATCGATACCGCCGGGGTCGAGCGTACGGATGGTGGTCTGCTGCAGGAAGGCGGCGACCGGGCCCCCCTCGCTCGTGACGCGCACGGCCGGTGCCGCGTTGCCGACCGAGATGGAAGCGAGATCGACTACCTCCGCCGAGCCCGGGTCGATCACCACTCCGGAGTTCGCCGCGGCGGTCACGGGCCCTTCGGCGCCGTAGACGTCTAGTGTCACGCGCGTCTGCTGCTCACCGGGGTTTGCCAGCACGATCGATGTCTGGCGGCCGGTGGCGGTCGAACCGCCGACGAGCCACTGGTTCCACGTCGGTGACGCGCAGGCCTCGGCGCTCATGCCCTGGATATCGTTCGAATTCACAGCCGACGTCGAGACGCCCGCGATGGTCTCGCTCGTCGACGGCGCGGAAACGACCGTCAGCTCTGCGTCCTCGATGCCTTCGAGGGGAATCTGCTCGATCTCGGCGTCGTCGAACTCGGGAACGACGGCCTCGCCATCGCCGACGAGTGAGCGAGCCTCCGCATCCCCCGGCACGCCGACACGCACTTGCTGCGGGGGGCACACCAGCTGCTGCGTTCCCGACTGCGGGGCGAGTCGCTCGATCTCGCGCTGTTCGATGTGCGATGGCGATGTTTCGCCGAATGCCCACACAGCGCCGAAGCCCAGCGCGACCGTTGCGGCAACGGCAGCGACCCCGACGAGCGATCGGCTGCTCCACAGTGCGATGGTTTTCGAACGGTTCGCCCGCAGCTCGCGCTCGGCCTCCTCGTTCCACTTCGCCTCGCTGTCCGTTGCGGTGACGTCGTCGGCATGCTCGGTGTCCATGGCAAGGGCAACGGGGTCGGGATCCCCGCCTTCGGTTCGGCTCGCGTCCGAGTCGTGTGCCGGAGAGCGGCCCTGTTCGAGGTCGCTCTCGCTGACGACCGAGGCTCCGGCATCATCCCAGCTGTCGTGCTTGGTGCGCTCTTCATCGCGGCGTTCGTCGCTCATGCGAAGTCCTTCCTGGCCTCCGGTGCTCGGCGTACTCGTTTCCGCGCTCCCCGTCGCATCGACGGCAACGCCAACAGCAGTGCCAGCAGGAGCACGAGCAGCTGCGCGAACAGCAGCCACCATGCCCACGCCGGCGTGTCCGGTTCGTAATCACCGATCGCATCCGATGTCCACAGCAGCCCTGCGTCCGTTGCTCCGACGCCTTGCAGTTCCGCTCGCTCATCGAGACCCCTGCTGATCGTCTGATGCAACGACTCCGCGGCGTCGGAAGCATCGCGCAGCAGAATGAAACCGATGCCGGCGTCCATAAGCGTTTCGGTTGCGTCGATGGAGCTGCCCGATACCAAATCGACGGTGAACTGGCTCAGTTCGCTGGTCGCTTCAGATGGCTGCTGAGCGGTTGTGACAACCGTCTGCACGTCGCTGAGCACTTCCCCGTGCCCGCGCACGACCGTGAGTCTGATGGCATCCGGACCGACGGGCTCGATCACGAGCGTGCCGACGTGCGGTTGCTCATCGGCCGCGGCGACGACCAGCGCCGGCATCGAACGCTCCGGCTCGGGTTGGACGAGAGACGGAGTCATGGCAGCACCGATCACGAGCGCGACTCCGGTGACGGCAGCGCACAGTGTCACGATGATGTTCACGGCCGCACTGCGCTCGGCGAGGACACCGATGGTGATCATTGCCGCGATGACCAGGCCCAGCATCGCAAGGCTGAGCCCGGGGCCGGTCCAGACGAACACCTCGGTTTCACCTTCGAACGCGACGGCGATGCGACTGGCCGCGACAGCGGTCGCGAACCCTGCCAGCGCAACGGCAACTCCTGCGACTCCGGGCAGCGCCCGCAAGAACGGCGCCGCGAACGCGGCCAGCGCGAGAGGAGCCGCGAGGCCGATCGTGAGCCACATGGGCCAGGCCGTACCGGCGATCTCCATGCCCGACAGCAGCGGTGACAGCGTCGCAAGCGCAGCATCCGGGTATCCCGTTGCCACCACGAGGGCGTCCGGGACGTCATACCCGAGCGGGATGCCCGGATCGGCCAGCCCCGCGAGCCAGTTCCCGGTTTCGGTGTGCGCCCATGCCAGTGGCGCGAACAGCGCGGCAGCGGGCACCAGCATCGAGACCGCTCGGAACGCCCCTCCCGGGCGGACCCGAGACAGGAACCAGATCGCGGCAACGACCACCGCGGCCACGGCAGCCGGCAGCAGCGAAGGCGCTCCCGCGAGCACGATGGCCAATGCGAGCGAACCGGTAGCGACTCCGCGCCACGAGTCACGGGCGCGAATGAGCCCGTACGCGACCAGCGGCAGCATGACGTGCGCGAGCACCGCGCCGATGCGGCCGTCCGCGATGCTCGCGAACAGCGTCGGAGAGAACGCCCAGACCGCTGCGGCGACCACGGGAGCCCACACGACTCGAGTGAGCCTGCGCACCAGCAGCCAGACGGTCACCGTCGACAGCGCCGGCGCCAGCACCAGCAGCAGCACGATGGCCTGCGAAGGCTGCCAGAACGTCACGGAGCCCAGCAGCGCCACAACGATCGAGAAGGGATCTGCCGGCCCCGGAAGTGAGCCCAAGAGATCCCGGTCGCCGAACAGCGCGCCCGACCACATGTCGGTGAATGACCCGAGCGGCAGCAGTGCCCCTCCCGTGATGCGGGAGCTGGTGACGATGCCGACGTTCGCGATGACGCCCGCGAGCAGCGCGAAGGCGAACACCCAGAGTGCGCCGCCCTGGGCGAAGCCGACGAGGTCGTCCGCGTCGGCGGCATTCTCGACGACGTCGTCGCCGACGAGCCGACGGCGCGCCCGCAGCGTGCGCCAATCGATGCGCAGCGATGCCAGCGCCGCCCAGCCGCTGGTTCTCGTGGTGCGGATGCGCCTTCTGGCGTTCGCGATGTTCCGGAAGCCGAACATCGCGGCAAGCGCCGCGGAGAACTCGCTGATGAGTGCTGCCGGCCGCTTCGCCAGCACGTGCCCGAGGCCGCGCAAGAGAGCGAGCGGGAGAGCCAGCAACCAGTGCAGGATCAAGGCGAATGCATTCGCATAGGCGAATCGTCGATGCAGTTGTGCCCTGCGGCGGATCGCGGTCAGTGACGCATCCGAGAGGCTCCTGGCCGAGAACAGCTCGGGCCCCCCGTTGCGCTGGATGCGTGCACGCGGCTGCAGCGCCACCTGGTGGCCGGCGAGCCGCGCCCGGACGCCGAGGTCCAGCCCGGCGTCGACAGTGGGGAGCGCGGGATCGAAGCCGCCGAGTTGCTCGTAAACGTCACGGCGGATCAGCAGCCCGGTTTCCGCAACGCCTAAGACGTCCGATCGAGAGTCGTACTGGCCCTGGTCGAGTTCACCGGCGGCAAGGCGAACGGCGTTGCCGAACGGTGTCATGGTCTGACCGAACTCGTTGATCGTGCGCGAATCGCCGACGCGCATGATCTTGGGGCCGATGATCGCGAGGTGGCGGTTGGCCTCCGCGGCCGAGGTCAGCTGTGCCAGCGCATCCGGTTCGGGAGCCGCATCGTGGGCGAGCAGCCACAGCCAGTCGCCCTCTTCGGCTTCGGGAAGCTCTGCGACGCCCTGCGCCGCGGCCTGACCGAAGCTCAGCTTGGAGCGAAGCTTGACGACGGTATCGACGTGCTCGCGCATGAGGTTCGCGGAATCGTCGTTGCTGGCCGTATCGACACCGATGATCGTGTCGGGCTGTTTGGTTCCTGCGGCGAGCGCCTCGAGGGTACGCGGCAGTACCTTCGAAGCGTTTCGGCTCACCAGAACCGCGAATACTCTACTGCGCACCTTGACAGGCTAGATGCCGGGTTCTCGTGCAGCCGCCTTGGACTCGGAGTGGGAAACAATCCGGTGGATTGTTTCCGTGGAAAGGCAGGGATTATCGATGCATTTCGATTCGAAAGAGGTACCCGCCAACCGGCAATCCGGTGGATAAACGACCGTCAGGCTCGCTTACGCAGTTTGCGACGCTCTCGTTCCGAAAGCCCGCCCCAGATGCCGAACCGCTCGTCGTTCTGCAGCGCGTACTCGAGGCACTGCTGCCGAACTTCGCAGGAATCGCAGATGCGCTTGGCGTCGCGAGTCGAGCCGCCCTTCTCCGGGAAGAACGCTTCGGGGTCGGTCTCGGCGCACAGCGCGTCGGCCTGCCATGCGAGGGGGTGTTCGTCGTATTCGCTGCCGCTTCCGGGGATCCCTGGGATGCCGAGATAGACGGGATCGACAAACCAGTCGTCAGGTACGCCACGGTGCATACCGCCGTGCGATGAGTCCACCATCATGCTCCGTTCCGTTGCTGGCCACCCGTCCGAGCGCCTACCTAATTACAACGGTGTTATTCCGGTTTCGTCAAGTCGGGGATTCTATGAGTGTTCACAGGAAGAGCCGGGATTGCCCTATTTTGCGGCGTGTCTCGGCGATTTTTCGCCCACACGCCCGGGACGCAGCGACCTACTGCGCTAATGCGAGCCAGGCCGAGTCTGACGCGATCGAGACGCCTTCGGCCGTGTCGATGTATGCCGCTTCGCCGCCGGCCAGCTGCTCGACGCCGTCTGTCAGCGTGACGGTCGTCGGTTCGACGGCGATCAGGATGCCGCACGCGGCGACGCCGGGGGCGTGCTCTCCGTGGATGAGGCGCAGCTCGAACGGGGCATCCGGCGAGTAGCGCAGGGCTCCCGGGATCGTTCCTCGTGTCATGCGCGGCTCGGGCAGCGGCGAGAAGTCCGCGATGCTCATCAGCTCGTCGACGTCGATGTGCTTCTGCGTCAGGCCCGCGCGCATCACGTTGTCGCTCGGCCCCATGAGCTCGATACCGACGCCCTCGAGGTAGGCGTGCAGGTTGCCGGCCGGCAGAAAGAGTGCTTCGTCGGGGGCGAGTGTGACGCGATTGAGCAGTAGGCCGCCGACGACGATGCCCGGGTCTGCCGGATAGTGCGCCGTCAAGCGTCGCACCGTGTCCGCTGCACCGCTGTCCTCGCGGCTCAGAATCGTGATTGCGGCACTGACTGCGGCAACCACGCCGGCGACCGCTTCGTCGCCCGAGAGCAGCCAGGCCACTGCGGATTCCATTGACTCGTCCAGTCGCGCCAGCAGCGGCTCCGCCCGGTCATCCACCGCCGTCACCGCCCGCACCAGTTGCTGCGCCTGCGCGACGGAACGCAAACCGCAGAGCGCTTCGAACTCGGTAATGGCGACGATGATCTCCGGTTTCGCGAACGGATCGCGGTAGGAGCGATGCGGCGCATCCAGCGGGATACCCGCGGCATTCTCACGCGCGTAGCCCGCCTCGGCCTGTTCCGTCGTCGGATGCGCCTGCAGACTCAGCGGCGAGCCGGCCGC
>DXDC01000418.1 GCA_019115685.1 Candidatus Agrococcus pullicola | reverse complement strand
GCCGGGACGCCTCGGCCATCAGGTTCCACCTGCGCCACGTGGAACGCTTCTCACCGACCACCTCGACCACCGAGACTCCGAGTTCGGCGATCGTATCCAGCGGCACGTCGTCGGCCCGCAACAGCAACGGCTTGTCGTTATCGGTGACGTTGCGCGCCCATGTCGTGGCGTCCTGACCGAGCACGCCGGTCGCTCGGGTACGCCACTCGTTGGTCAGGTCAGCCAGCGAATGGACCTCCTTGTCCGGCCGGGTGCTGAGAGTGGCTTGGGCACGGAGCTTGATGATCGTGGCGGCGGAGGGCTGACGTCCGTGCTTGGCGACGTACTCGGCGATCAATCGATCCTTCTCGGTGTCGATGTGCCGGGCACGGGTGGAGAACTCCTGCACCAAGTCCTCCGGCACGGTGCTGATCGCCCATGCCGGGTTCCGGTCCCGGCCCATGTCGCGGGCCTCCCATGCGACGCCGAAGCTGCGGGTCATGTGATCGGCGAACACCGCCTCGTGCAGCTCCGAGAGCGCGACCACGGCGGCGTGCATCGGACGACCATCCAAGCTCCGCCACTTCCCATCCAACGCGGTCTGGACCTTGTTAGAGATCACCACGTGAGTGTGCAGGTGGGGGTCGCCAGCGCGTGAGTCGAAGTGATCGAACGCCGTCGCCACCAAGCCGGCGACATCGACTTGCGCAACGGCCCCGTCGCCGGCGGTTGCGCCAGTGCGGGTGGCTGCAACCTCGCGCTCCATGAACGCAACCACCTCCGCAACCGCCGCGTGATGCGCCTCCCCGATCAACGCCTGGGTTCCGGCGTCGGCGACCGCCCAGAGCGCGGAAGCGGACTTCGGAACGCTGAAAGTGAAGTCGAACCCCGCCACCGCCCGCCGCGTTCCACGTTCGGTCTCCTCGGCCTCGATCTGGGCGACCGCCTCACCCTTCGCACCCGGTGACATGGAGGAGTCCAGATCGGCGATCCTCGCCTCGATCCGTTCCGAGACGGACTTGTAGGCGGGGAACGCCAGACCCAGGGGGTCGCCCGTGATCGGGTCACGACCCATCCCCATCAAGAGCTGGAGCTGGGCCTCCGACACCCGATCACCCACCGCGACCTTGCCCTTGCCGAGTGAGGCGACGCCCGACCCGAGCCATTGACCACGAGGTGTCCCCGCCTCCGCGTAGTAGCGGGTCAGAGGCGTCGACAACGAGCGATCTCCATCCGCGGCGGCGACCGTGCGCAGCAGGTACTTGTAGCCGTCCCCGGCCGACATGACCCGCATCGAAACCGTCACCGCTGCCTCCTTCGCGACAGTCAGGTGAGCATCCGCCGCCTGTTGCATCCGATGCGATAAAGCCCGCTCGACCTCGACCTGCAAGACGCGTGGCAGCTCGAAGGGAGGCGACGAGTCGCCTCCCTTCGGTGGTCTACGTAGTCGAGTCCAAGTTAGCGCCCTGCCGTCTGGTGATGCGCACCGCGTCCTCGACATGAGCCGTCACTAATCGTCATCTCGATGACGGTGTGGCCGTATGAGAATCGGGCACCTCCTGCTTGGCGCACCTTATGGGAACCGCAGTGCTCCCTGCCCGTCGGCTCCAAGGATGTCGTCCGGGTTGGAATATGGGCAGGACTTCAGCGAGAGGCATCCGCAACCGATGCAGTTGGAGAATCGGTCTCGCAGAGCGGTGAGGTACTCGATCCGCTCGTCCAGATCGTTGCTCCATTCGCGTGAGATGCGCGCCCAGTCCTTCTTGGTCGGCAGGCCCTTCTCGGGAAGTTGGTCGAGAGCGTCCTTGATGCGGTCGAGGCCGATACCGACTCGTTGCGATGCTCTGACGAACGCCAGCACGCGGAGTGTGTCCCGCCGATACTCGCGGCGGTTACCCGCGGTCCTTCTGCTGTGGATGAGACCTAGCGACTCGTAGTAGTGCAGCGTCGAGACCGCAACACCTGCACGCTCGGCTATCTGGCCAGGCTTGAGCCACACGACGTCCTGGTGAACCTGGGGCATCTCGATCGCACTCGCTTCCCTGCGCACTTGACATGAAGTGGACTTGACGTAGTCAACTCTACATCAAGTGAACTCTATGAAGGAGCGGGCGATGATCGAGGTCGATGTGTGGGCAGATGTGAGATGCCCTTGGTGCTGGATCGGATCGCGGCGTCTGCGCCGTGCTGCCGACGTGGCGGGTGTGACGGTACGTGTGCGGCACCGCAGCTTTCTGCTTGAGCCGGATGGGCCGGTTAGTCCGGGCCTGACGACCGCGCACGTCGCCACCACGGAGTGGGGTCTGCCTGCCGCGCGGTGGGAGGCCAAGAGTCAGCAGATCCGAGCGCAGGGAAGTCTGGAGGGTCTGGACATCGACGTCGACGGTGCACTGATGTTCGACTCCCATCGTGTGCACCGATTGCTGAAGGTGGCCGCAGCCAGTGCCGACATCGACACCGATCTGGCGTGGGACGCGGCATTTGCGGCGCAGTTCAGCCAAGGCGCGGACTTGGGTGATCAGGACGTACTGAGTGGCCTGGCCCTGGGTTGGGGGTTGAGCGACACGGCAATCGCCGACGCTCTCACCAACGAGCGGTACGCAGCACAAGTCGATGAGGACATCGCAGAGGCGCAGAGCCTGCCCGTGGCCTCCGTCCCAACGATCGTCACCGCTGACGGAGAGCGGATCTCGGGGGCGTCGTCGCTGGGCGATCTTGTCGCGTTCCTGACTCGGGTCGGAGCCGGGCGATGACCACGATGATGCGGGCAGCCGCCATCAACGAGTTCGGTGCACCTGATGTTCTCCAGGTCCAAGAAGTGAGTCGTCCGGCCGTCAAACCCGGGAACGTGCTGGTGAGGGTGGTCGCCGCGGGGGTGCAGCTCACCGATGCCGCTATTCGTTCGGGTTGGACCCCGCCTGGTGTGCAGATCGAGTTTCCGCAGATCCTCGGTAACGAGTTCGCCGGGGTTGTGGAGGAGGTCGGCGCTGATGTCAGCGGCTTCGAGGCCGGTGATGAGGTGGCTGGCTTCAATCTTCCTAGCTGCTATGCCGAGTACGTCGCGGTGCCGTCATCGCAGATCGTCGCCAAGCCGGACGGCGTGCCCTGGCAGGTGGCCGGAGCCCTTTCGGCGTCGGGACAGACCGCGCATACGGCATTCGAGG
>DXDC01000417.1 GCA_019115685.1 Candidatus Agrococcus pullicola | reverse complement strand
GTGACTGCGCGTTGCGCACAATCGAGGGCGTCATCCCGGCTGACATCGTCTATTCGCGATTCAGCCCGATGATGCAGGGCGTGATCGCCGAAGCGACGGGCACAGCCCGCCGCCCCACGAGCCGCCTGCAGTCGGTCCGCCAGGTGAGTGACACTGCACTGGAGCGCCGACGAAGCCGGTTGCCAGCAATCCTGTGGGAAGAGATGAGCTGCGCCCTCGTCGGTCCGGACGGTCGTTACGCCCGGCGAAGAGCGGCACTCTCCGAAGCGGTCCTCCTGGTCGGGACGCGGCTCACGCACACAGAAGCAAGGATCCTGAACGGGACGCAGCACCTGGCTGAAGACCTGTCGCACCTTCTCGCGAAAAACGACATCACTGAACAACTCATCCGCCTCGCTCAGTACCTCGACGACGATCAACACCCCCATATCGATTACGAGCGGCGTCGTAGAGTCGCGTGGAAGATCCCGCTGAGCGCGAAACGGTGGGTCAAGCTCGCGAATCGTGTGGGCGTACACCCAGGGGGTGTTGCGAGGCATCGGCACGCAATGCGCTATGTGTACGCCACACTTACCGGTGAATCGGGACATCGTGCTCCCGCGCCGCTGCACTCTCGTCCGGGTAATGAGCAGCTGGGGCATTACGAACGTTTCGTGCACGACTTGCCGAGCGCGCTCCGTGACGATCTGCATCTGATCGCAGCGGAAGCTCTTTGCCTTCACGAAATCGACGAGCCTGTGACGGTCGTCCCGCCACTGACGATCGCGGAAGGCGCCATTCCAGCGCGAACTGTCGCGCGCAGAAGCCCCAAGCAGATCCCTCCTGGACAACCTGCACGCGCGAAGCTGCCCGCCCCGGAGGTGGTGCATGAGAGGTATCGCGAATTGGGTTCCTTGGCTCTGGTCGCGGAGCGCTATGAGGTGAGCAAGCATGCCATCTCCGACCACCTCCGAGCCGCGGGGCTGCCAGTCGAGCGACGCAACAAGTTCAGGAGACGCGACATCGACCCCGAATGGCTCAGGCGCATGTACGTCGATGAGAAGAAGCCGCAGAGGGAGATTGCCGCGCTGGCGCATGCAGGAATGGCGACGATTCAACGACACCTTGATGCGCTTGGCATCCGACGGCGGTAGCAAACGCGTCACAGATGGCTCGCGATCCCGATTTGCGCCGGAGTGCTTCGAATCGGCGTTGCCCGAGTGTCGGGTTGATGCTCATCGCGCGCGCAAGTCGGGCGCGTTGTCAGGTACAAGCTCAGCGAGCGATACGTCAAGGACTTGAGCGAGTGCCAGTAAGGAGTGCAGCGTGGGGTTAGCGGCGTTTCCTGATCCTGAGCGACCTGATTCGAAGCGCTGATAAGTGACGCGCGTCATGCGCGCTCTGTAGGCGACTTGCTCTTGACTGAGCCCAGCGCGTTCGCGATGTCGACGGAGGGAGGTGGCGAGACGCTGGGCGTACTCGCCCCACGCGCTCGCGACGTCGGGGTCAACATGCGGCACCTCACCAGCCTGTGGACGTGCCACACCTCGCTTGGCTGCTTATAAGTAGCATAATCTGAGTGGCACGCGGTGAGTTCGCTGAAGACCGTGTGTGTTGACAGTTCAGAGCAAGCGGGGTTGAAGATGGCGACGACGCACTCGGACCGAGGTGCGCTTCCGCACCGCTCGATCGCCCCACGCCCCGGCGAGCTCGAGAAGCGTCCCGGTCCGGAGCAACCGCAACCACCGCTCACGCCACTGATGTACGTCGATGCGAAGACGTACATGCCCGACTATCCGGTCACTGTCTGCCCGACGTGCGCGTTCCCTTATCTTCACCTCATGCGTGTGGGTGCGGTGCGGCGCAGAGGCTTCGGCGTCGTCGAGCACCACTCATTCACCGAGTGGGGTGACGGCAAACTCAATTGGGAACAGGTCCCGCTGCTCGAGGACGTGACGGGGAACTCGCTCGTTCTGGAGTTCCTGTGCGAGGAAGGCCACACGTCGATCGTGGAGCTCGGAAGCGACGAGGGACTCCTCGCCACTCGGGTGACGCGTCTTGGCGACGTCGGCGATGCCCGAGCCATGGTCTGGCAGGAGCCTGATTCCTCTCACGCCACCGATGGAGGAGAGAAGTGAAGAGTATCGGTCGATCCTGTGCGACCACGGCAGCTGTTGTTGCGGTGGCAGGGCTCGTGGGCTGCTCGTCCGGTCCGCCTGACGAGCGCGCGGTGGCGCTCTCCGAAGAGTTCGTCGCGTGGGCTATCGAGGACATTTACCAAGCCGGTGAGGTCATCCACGGCGAGGAATCGGAAGCGGCCGTTCGTGAGAACCCGTTCGACGGCATCTGCGAAGGGGCTCTTGACGCTGCCACCACCGACATGGGGTGGATCGCTAGTTCCGAAGCGGTCGGTTCCGCGGAGATCGTCAAGACTGAGGGTGATGTCGGCAGCGAGACCTTCTGGCTCGTCGTCAGCACCACGGCAGAGGAGGGCACGGTCGACGCTCAGGATCTGCCTGTCCGAGTCGTGACAGTCGATGGTGATCTGTGCGTCGACGCGTCCGCGTATGGAGCTGAAGTGCGAGACTGAACCGCACATAGAGAGTCGACGCCTTGCTCGACTCCGCCCGATGAGGGCGCGGGCCATGGTCGACTTCGAGGCGAGTCCTACTCGCGAGTGCGCTGCGCAACCGAGGAAGATTGGTGGTCGGCCGTGTCGGGTGTTGCCCGAGCTCGGCAGCGAGGATCCGATGGGCCGGGCGAACGCGCTTCAAACGAATTGCAGGGGCAGGCGATGAGTCTCGACATGTCGTTCGAGTTCGATGCTGTCGACTTCGTCACGTCGGACACGCACTTCGGCCACGTACGCATCATCGAACTCGCACATCGTCCGTTCGCCGAAGTCACCGAGATGGACGAGGAGATCGTGCGCCGCTGGAACGCTGTCGTCGCACCGGACGATGTCGTTCTTCATCTCGGTGATGTCGCGCTCGGACCTATCGCGACGCCTCTGCAGATCACGGAACGGCTCAACGGCAGGTGACTGCTGATTCCGGGCAACCATGATCGCGTCTCGCCTGCAACGCAGACGAAAAACGGCGTCGCCCGATTCACGCCGGTGTACGAAGCGGCCGGCTGGGAGATCCTTCCCGAGATCGTTTCGGGCACGAGACGGGGCGGCGCCTGATCGCTAGCCATTACCCGTACGTGGGTGATTCGACGAGCACCGAGCGTCACCGCTCGCACCGCCCAGTCGACATCGACGGCACGCCGCTCAT
>DXDC01000416.1 GCA_019115685.1 Candidatus Agrococcus pullicola | reverse complement strand
CGAGATGGCCACCGAACCAGATCACGGCAACGCTCGAGATCTCGACGATCAGCATGACCAACGGGAACGCGATCACGAAGAGATTGCCGGTGCGCAGCATCGCCATGTACACGTCTTCGTTTGCGGCGTCGAAGCGACGCTTCTCGCGCGGCTCCTGCACGAAGGCGCGCACGACGCGAATACCGGTCAGCTGCTCGCGCATGACGCGGTTGATGCGGTCGATCTTTTCCTGCAGCGTCGAGAAGATCGGGATGAGTCGGCTCACGATGATCGTCATCACGATGAGCATCACTGGCACCGCGACACCCACGATCCAGAACAGCGACGCGTCCGCGCGGAGGGCCATGATGATGCCACCGATCGACAGCATCGGCGCCGACATCAACATCGTGCACGACATCAGGATCAGCATCTGCACCTGCTGCACATCGTTCGTGTTCCGGGTGATGAGGCTCGCGGAACCGAAGTGCTGCATGTCCTGCTCACTGAAGCCGGATGCCCTAGAGAAGATGTCCGCTCGCATATCGCGACCGGCACGCATAGCGACGATCGCGCCGCAGAGAATCGCGAGCGCATTCGCGATGATCTGCATGAAGCTGAGCACGAGCATCCAGCCGCCGAGCCGCCAGATGACTTCCGTGTTGCCCTGCAGCACACCATCGTTCAGGATGTCGCCGTTGATGGTCGGCAGGAGCAGGCTGAGCACCGACTGCGCGAATTGGAATACGACGACGAGCACGAGCAGCCACCAGTACGGCTGCGTGTACGCCCAAGCGAGTCTGAGAAGTCTCACGTCACTCCTAATGTTCAGGGGGCGTCGCTCGTGGCGGCGCCGTAGAGGAAGATATCGGTGTGCTTTTCGGGGGAGATTCCCGCCCCCCAAGCGGAGCCCTGATCGGACGCGGCAACAGCGTGCATGCGAAGGATCGCGGCAGCGGCGTCGGGCTGGATGCGCAGTTCGCTCGCGTGCGGCCGCAGCGCTTCCACCCACGGCTCGAGTTCACGTTCGAACCGGTCCAACGCTTCATCGTCGGGTTTCTCCATGAGCGGGCCGAGGGCGTAGAAGAGCTGGAACGAGAGCTTGTATTGCGCGATCGCGTGATCGATGATGCCGCGAACAAGCTCAGGGAGGGCAACACTCTCCGGGTCGATGCTGCGCAACCACTCGCCGACCGCGTCGGGCATGGCTGCGTACTTTCCCGCCAGGGCACGAAGCAAATCGTCTTTCGTCCCGAAGGCCTTGAACAGGGTTCCCTCCGCGACCCCGGCAGCGGCGGCGAGCTCTTTCGAGGTCACGCTCATGCCGCGCTCAAGCACGACGTGGAGGACGCAGTCAAGAATCTGCTCTCTTCGGTCTTCACGTGAGAGTCGAGCGCCGCGGTTCGCAGAGAAGGTAGGCACCCGCACAATTTACTTGAGTGAGCACTCACTCACCAAGTGCCGCCGATCATGAACGGCGTGTTCGGCTAGATTCTGCAGACGCTGCCCGGCTCGCGCCGAAGCCCACTCACCTCGGGACGCCAGCCCGTACCCTAAATCTGCAGAATCGTCCTGGCGATGAGGAAGTACACGACAAGGCCCGTCGCGTCGACAAACGTCGTGATGAACGGGTTCGAGAACACCGCGGGGTCCACTCGCAGCGCACGAGCCACCATGGGCATGATGCCACCGATCGTGGCAGCCATAGAGCAGACGGCCAGCAGTGTCAGCCCGATCACCAGCCCGATACGAGGCTCATAGATCAAGGCTGTTATCGACCCTCCGAGGATGCCCAGGAGGGAGCCGAGCGAGAGTCCAACACCGAATTCTCGGGCGAGCACCCTGAGCAGATCACGCGGCCTCACGTCACCGAGAGCGAGTGCTCTCGTCACCGTCGTGGCGGCCTGGTTACCAGTGTTCCCGCCGGTACCGATGAGCAGCGGCACGAAGAGTGCGAGCACGGTGATCTGCTCCAACGTTGCTTCGAAGATCGAAAGCACCTGAACCGTCAGCGTCGCTCCCACGGCAAGCACGAGCAGCCATACGATTCGCGAGCTCACCAACGATCGCAACGGAGTTGCGAAGTACGGCCGGCGCAGCGGTTCGACTCCACCCTGACGAGCGGCGTCCTCTGTTTCCTCGTGTTCCAGAATCTTGACCGCATCGTCGATCGTGAGCACGCCCACAAGCCTGGATTCCTTGTCGACGATGGGGAGAGCAAGGAGGCCGAGGTCCGTGCACTTGCGGGCAGCGGATTCTGCAGTCTGGTAGGCGGTCGTCACTTCGGCCTGTTGCATGATCGCGGATATCTCTTGCTCAGTCTCGGCCTTCAGAAGATCGCGCAGGCTCACCACGCCCGTGACGTGGCGGCTGCCGTCCAAGACCGGCAGCGTATAGACCGTCTCGGCATCGTCGAGACGCGACCGCACGCGCTCCAGGGTCTGGGCGACGGTGTAATCCGTTCTCGTCGACACGTACTCCGGGCTCATGCGCCGACCGACCGAACCCTTGGGGTAGCCGAGCACCTCAGCGGTCAGTTGTCGGTCTTTCTGCGTCAAACCGTGCAGGAGACGCGGAGCGAGCCCGGCGGGAAGCTCATCAAGCAGCCACACTCGGTCATCCGGGTCCAAGTCTGCGAAGATCGAGGCGACTTCGGCATCCCGTAGTGAACCGATGAGATCGCTCTGCATACCGGGGGAAAGATTCTCGAACACATCGATAGCCCGATCTTTGGGCAGCAGCCGATACACGATGGCGCACTCCTGGAGCGGCAATCGTTCGAGAAGCGAGGTCAGCTGTTCGGCGGTAGCCGGGGTGACGGCGTCGACGACTGCCGCAAAATCCTTCTCAGCGATGAGCGGCTGGATGGTCTCGGAAAGATCGATGACTTCAGCAATCTGCTTGGCGTTCATGACGGGTCCTTACACGCAGAGGAATAGCACCAGACCGAATAGAGCGAACTCGGCACGGCTCGGGAAATCACCGCGCCCGCAGGTGCATACGACTGCTCAGGACTAGAAGAAGTCTTGGATCACGTCATGGAGCCGTGCTGCAAGGAAGGCGCGGTGCACGATCGATGACTAGAACTGTCACTGTTCACGGAGCCCTCACCTCACTTTCACGACTCAGTTGCGTTGCCGATCACTCAGCCTACCCTGTCCCATTGCGGCCATTCACTCCATGGTTCTGGGGTGCCGGCCACGGACGATGGCGTTTTGCGGGCGATCCCCCACACGCGGTTTGTAGCGGGAATCGACAGCCATATTGCGATTTCGCTGGAGGATTGCACCAAACATAGTGCGAGGCGGTTTAGGATTTGGAGCTATGCCCCGAATTTCCAAGGTGCTCATCGCCAACCGCGGTGAGATCGCAGTCCGAGTCGTCAGAGCCGCAAAAGATGCCGGAATTTCCTCGGTCGCCATTTACGCAGACCCCGACCGTGACGCACAGCACGTGCGCCTGGCCGACGAAGCCTACGGTCTGCACGGCAAGACGAGCGCGGAGACGTACCTCGTCGTCGACAAGATCCTGTCGATCGCGCGACGTTCGGGAGCTGACGCCGTGCACCCCGGCTACGGCTTCCTCGCGGAGAACGCTGCATTCGCGCAGGCGGTCATCGATGCCGGTCTCATCTGGATCGGCCCGAGCCCCGCCGCGATCGACGCCCTGGGCGACAAGGTGAAGGCGCGACACATCGCAGAGAAGGTCGGGGCACCCCTTGCACCGGGCACGCTGAACCCTGTCGAGACAGCCGATGAGGTGCTCGAGTTCGTCGACGCGCACGGCCTTCCCGTCGCGATCAAGGCCGCATTCGGTGGCGGAGGGCGCGGACTCAAGGTCGCCCGCACGCGCGACGAAGTCGCTCAACAGTTCGACTCGGCGACGCGCGAGGCCATCTCCGCATTCGGCCGCGGCGAGTGCTTCGTCGAGAAGTACCTCGACAAGCCCCGACACGTCGAGACGCAGTGCCTCGCCGACTCCCACGGCAACGTCGTCGTGATCTCCACGCGCGACTGCTCGCTCCAGCGGCGGCACCAGAAGCTCGTGGAAGAAGCGCCCGCACCCTTCTTGACGGACGAGCAACTCGACCGGCTCTACTCCTCATCGAAAGCGATCATGCGGGAGGCCGGCTACGTCGGGGCGGGAACCTGCGAGTTCCTGATCGGTGCGGACGGCACCGTCTCGTTCCTGGAGGTCAACACGCGTCTGCAAGTCGAGCATCCCGTCTCCGAGGAAGTTACCGGCATCGATCTCGTCCGTGAGCAGTTCCGTCTCGCCGAGGGCGAGGAACTCGGCTACGACGACCCGGAGGTTCGGGGACACTCCTTCGAGTTCCGGATGAACGGCGAGGACGCCGGACGCGGGTTCCTGCCCATGCCCGGTCCGATCACGGTGTTTCGCACCCCCTCCGGTCCCGGTGTTCGCGTCGACTCCGGGGTTGTGGCCGGCGACGTCATCGGCGGCAACTTCGACTCGATGATGGCGAAGCTCATCGTCACCGGGCGCACGCGCGAGGAAGCGCTCGATCGTTCACGCCGCGCTCTGGCGGAGTTCCAGATCGAGGGCCTCCCCACCGTGCTGCCCTTTCACAAGCTCATCGTCGACGACCCCGCCTTCACCGCGGCGAACGGCAGCTTCGGCATCTTCACCTCCTGGATCGAAACCGAATGGACGGGTGAAGTCTCCCCGTGGGATGGCGAGCCCGGCGACCTGGGCAGGCTCGAAGAGCGTCGCACGGTCGTGGTCGAGGCGGACGGGAAGCGCATCGAGGTCTCGATGCCGCGCAGGCTCTTCAGCGAGACCAAGGATGCACGTGGGCCCGCTCCTCGCCGCAACAAGGCGACGGCGGCATCCGGCGCGTCCAGCGGCGTCGTGACGAGCCCCATGCAGGCGACCGTCGTCAAATGTGAGGTGGAGCCCGGGCAGCGCGTCGTCACGGGCGATCTCCTGCTGGTACTCGAAGCCATGAAGATGGAACAGCCGATTCAGTCGGCCGTCACCGGAACGATCGAAGAGGTCGACGCTCCCGTCGGCGGCACGGTTTCGTCGGGTCACACGCTGCTGAAGATCGCGCCCGACGCGGCGTAACCGGGCGTACTCACGGCGACGAAAAACTGAACAAACTCGAAAAACTCACGTTTAGGTCAGTGTTTCGGCGCATGCGGTCGATCGATCCGTTTTCGTGAGGGCCGGCTACTCGACGATGCGGTGCAGCGCACGCGCCGCGTCGGCGATCGAACCGGTCAGCGAAGGATAAACGGGGAACGTTTTCGCGACCATATCGACCGTGAGGCGGTTCTCGAACGCGATCGCGAGCGGGTAGATCAACTCGCTCGCCTTGGGCGAGACGATGACGCCGCCGATGACGGTGCCCGAGCCCTTGCGGGCGAAGAGCTTGACGAACCCGTCTTCGATGCCCATCATCTTCGCGCGGGGGTTCTGCGCAAGGTGCACGACGTGAATATCGCCCGACGCGATGCCGTCCTCGATGTCC
>DXDC01000415.1 GCA_019115685.1 Candidatus Agrococcus pullicola | reverse complement strand
CTGCTGGATAGACGTTTTCCGAATAGTCGCACCTCGGCGTCAGCGCACCGTGCTCGCAGTCGTTGGTTAGCCGGCGGCGGTCAGCGTCAGGCCATCGCCGTCCTCGGCAACCGCAACGAGCACATCGTCGCCGTCACGGATGTCACCGGCCAGCAGACCCCTGGCCAGCCGGTCGTCGATCTCGCGCTGCATCAGACGACGCAGCGGCCGCGCACCGTACAGCGGGTCATAACCACGGTCGGCCAACCACTGCCGGGCTCCATCGGTGACCTCGACGTGCAGGCGACGCTCCTTCAGACGCGCATCCAGACCGTCCAGCTGCACGTTCACGATTGCACCGAGCTCTTCCGGCGACAGCGCATCGAAGATCACGATGTCGTCGAGTCGGTTCACGAACTCGGGCTTGAACGCACTCCGCACTGCCGACATGACGCGCTCGTGGGCGTCTTCCGGCGACATCGTCGGGTCGACGAGGAACTGCGAACCCAGATTCGACGTCAGAATCATGATGGTGTTCCTGAAGTCCACCGTGCGCCCCTGACCGTCGGTCAGGCGACCATCGTCGAGCACCTGCAGCAATAGGTCGAACACCTCAGGGTGTGCCTTCTCAACCTCATCCAGCAGGATGACCGAGTACGGGCGGCGCCGGACGGCCTCCGTTAGCTGGCCACCCTGTTCATACCCGACGTACCCGGGCGGGGCCCCGACCAAACGGGCCACGGAGTGCTTCTCGCCGTACTCCGACATGTCGATGCGAACAATCGCTTTCTCGTCGTCGAAGAGGAACTCCGCGAGCGACTTCGCGAGCTCGGTCTTGCCGACGCCCGTCGGGCCGAGGAACATGAACGAACCGGTCGGCTTGTTCGGATCCGAGACGCCGGCGCGCGAACGACGCACGGCATCCGCGACGGCGCGCACGGCACGGCTCTGACCGATCAGGCGTTTGCCGAGTTCGAGTTCCAGCTGCAGCAGCTTCTCGGTCTCGCCCTGCAGGAGGCGACCGACGGGGATGCCCGTCCAGGCCGCGACGACGGCAGCGATGTCGTCCGCCGTCACCTGGTCGCCGACCATCCGATCCTCGCTGTCGGCAACCGATTCGGCATCCTGCAGCTCCTTCTCGACGCGCGGAATGTCGCCGTAGAGGACGCGGGAAGCGCGCTCGAGGTCGCCCTCGCGTTGCGCGCGCTCGGCTCGAATGCGCAGCTCGTCGAGCTCCTCACGCAACGAACCGATCTTGTTCAGCGCCGAACGCTCCTGCTCCCACTTCTCGTCGAGTTCGCTCAGCTGCGACTTCTTCTTATCGAGTCGCTCATCGAGCGCGGCAAGCCGTTCCTTCGAGGCGTCGTCCGTCTCGCGGGCGAGCGCGAGCCGCTCCAGCTCGAGACGGTCGACGCTGCGACGGAGCTCATCGATCTCCAGCGGCGCCGAATCGATCTCCATGCGCAGGCGGCTGGCGGCCTCGTCGATCAGGTCGATGGCCTTGTCGGGCAGCTGACGGGCCGGGATGTAGCGGTGCGACAGGGATGCGGCGGCCACGAGCGCCGAGTCGGCGATGGTGACCTTGTGGTGCGCTTCGTAGCGCTCTTTCAGCCCGCGCAGGATCGCGACGGTGTCTTCTACCGACGGCTCCCCCACGTACACCTGCTGGAATCGGCGCTCCATCGCGGCGTCCTTCTCGATGAACTCGCGATACTCGTCCAGCGTCGTAGCACCGATGAGGCGCAGTTCACCGCGAGCCAGCATCGGCTTGAGCATGTTGGAGGCTCCCTGGCTGCCCTCCGCGGCACCGGCGCCCATGATCATGTGCAACTCGTCGATGAACGTGATGATCTCGCCCTCGGCCTCTTTGATCTCGGCCAGGACGTTCTTGATGCGCTCTTCGAAGTCGCCGCGGTACTTGCTGCCGGCGACGATCGCGTTGATGTCGATCTGCACGATGCGCTTGCCCTTGAGGCTCTCCGGAACGTCTCCGGCAACAACCCGCTGCGCGAGCCCTTCGATGACGGCGGTTTTACCGACGCCGGGCTCGCCGATCAGCACTGGATTGTTCTTCGTGCGGCGTGAGAGCACCTGCGAGATGCGTCGGATCTCCGAGTCTCGCCCGATCACCGGGTCGAGTCGACCCGAGCTGGCGATCTCGGTGAGATCCGTCCCGAACTGCTCTAGAGCAGTCTGCTGCTCTTCCTCCTGCTGCGGAGGCATTCCCCCCATTCGTGCCATACGGCCAGTATCTCCTTCTCTTCGCTTTGATGGAATAGCGCATGTGATTCCACTCAATTGCGCTCATAAAACTTGATTCGTATTGACTCAAGTTTACACCGAACGTTGGACTTCCGCCACCTTTCTCACCCGAGATCAAACTATTTTGTGACGAAACTCGCGCACTGCGCGTCTTCCTAGTGCGAACCACAACCGTCGGCTCGCTTCGATACTGAGATTCAGGGATCCGAAGGAGATCAACCATGGCAAACACGCCCAACCCCCGCCCGAAGACCACCGCATCCTCCACCGGTCTTGTCGGCAAGACCACGATCGATGACGGCGTTGTCGCGAAGATCGCCGGCATCGCGGCACGCGAGGTAGCCGGCGTATATGCACTGGGCGGAGGAGCAGCCCGTGTCCCCGGCGCGATCCGCGGTGCGTTCAACACCAAGGACCTCTCGCAGGGCATCAACGTCGAGGTGGGCGAAGAGCAGGTCGCCGTCGACGTGACGATCGTCGCCGAGTACCCGGTAGCGCTGCAGGATGTCTCGAACAAGGTGCGGGCATCCGTATACAACGCTCTCCAGGAGTACGTCGGCATGGAGGTCACCGAGGTCAACGTCACCGTCGACGACGTGCACCTTCCTTCGGATGACGAAGAAGAGTCCGAGGAGACGCGAGTCCAGTGAGCGCAACGTTCACAGGCACGATCGCGGGAGCGATTCTCGCTCTCACGCTCGTGACGCTCGGGTTCTGGGTGTTCCTGCTGGTCGGCCTCGCAATGCTGATCGGTGCCGGTATCGGCCGTGTCATAGAGGGCCGACTGGACCTCGGCGCGCTCGCGGATGTCGTGCGCGGTCGGCGCACCTCGTCATGACAGAGGGGCAGCAGCGCGTCGAGTGCGGTGGCCGGACGTCCATCAGCGCTCGATCGCTGCACGCGATCGCTACTCGACTGGCGTCGGAGGCTGCCCGGACACGTGACTCCGACGTGTCACTGAACCTGAGCGACGACAACGGCCTGCTGCGCGCCGCCGTTCGCCTGCCGCTCGCCGTGGCGCCCCTGGGCCAGCCGGTTATGGAACGCGCTCACGGCATCCGTACGGCCATCACGGAGGGTATGCAACGGTTCGCGGACCGCGCCGTATCCGCGGTGGACGTGCGCTTCGAGGGCGTGAACCTGCCGCAAGAGAGAAGGGTGCGCTGATGAGCGAACACGATCGGCTCTACCGTCGCCTGCTGCGCCGGGAGACGCACGCCTCCAGGACGGCCCCCGCCGTAGCGGCCGCGACACTCGGTGCGGTTTTCGCGCCCGTAGTGATCATCGTGGGAGTGTTAGCGCTGCTCGTCCCGTCGCTCTTCGAATCCGTCGTGGCCATCGTGCGCGACGCGGCGAGCAATCCAGGAGTGGCGGCGGCAGTTGGCGGTGCGCTCTTGGTCGTAGGAGCAGTGTTCGTGCTGCTCGCGATCCTCCCCGGGCGACGAACCAGACACACGCTCATCACCGATCGCGCTGGCGTCGTCATCGAGAGCAGCGGGCTCGCGGAGTCGATCGCTACCACCGTGGCGACCGCGTGCAGACTCGATCGCGACCAAGTTCGGGTCAGCGTGCACCGTCGTCGTCTCGTAACGGTAACGGTGCGACCGGTCTCAGGGGTCAGCGTCGATCGAGCCGGCATCGAGGCGGCGACGCGAAGCACGACCGTGACGCTCGGCCTGCAGCTGCAGCCGCGGGTCGTGATTCTGCGAGAGGGGACGCTCGCATGAGTCCGAACAACAGGGGGCTTGCGCGCGCCATACTCCTCGTGACGGGGATGCTGGTGCTTGCAGCGGGCATTGGCGCGCTCGGCTGGTCGTTCGCACCGCAGTGGGTCTCTGACTCGCTGACGGGCATCGAAGCCGCCGTTCCTGCGCAGCTGACCGAAACCGCTGTGACTCCGTGGGGGTGGCACGCGCCATGGTGGGGTGTTGCGGGAGCAGCCGTGAGCATCCTGGCTTTTCTGTTCTCGCTTATCTTCATCACGAGCAGGCGGCGCGGCATCACGGGCCTGTCAAGTGTTTTGTGTAAGCGGCATGTCTCGTGGATGAATTTAGAGGTGTCGGTTGATGCGGTCGGGGTAGACGAGTGAGAGCTGCTGCAGGGCCTGTTTCCAGTGCGTGGTGACCTGGCCTTCGACGAGTCGTCCTTCGGCTTTGCGCTGCTGGGACGGCAGGCCTCGTTCCTTCTCGCGCTCTCGTGCTCGTTTGTCTTCGATGTTGCAGATCGCCAGCCAGAGCAGCTTCACGACGGCTTGATCGTTGGGGAAGTGGCCTCGGTTCTTGGTCACTTTCCTTAGCTGGAAGTTCAGCGATTCGATCGAGTTGGTCGTGTAGATCACTCGGCGAAGCTCGGGCGGGAACGCCAGAAATGGCGTGAATCGCTCCCACGCGTCTCGGAATGTCTTCACTGCTGAGGGGTAGCGGGCGCCGAGCTGGCTCTGCTCAAACGCGTCCAGCGCCGACAACGCGGCGTCCACGTTGGCAGCCTCGTAGATCGTCTTCAGCGATTGTGAGACGGCTCGGCGGTCTTTGTAACTCACGAACCGGTTCGCTGCTCGGATCAGGTGCACGACGCAGGTTTGCACGGTCGCCTCCATCCAGGTCGCCTCGACCGCTTCGGGGAAGCCGGTGAGGCCGTCGCAGCAGACGATCAGCACGTCCTTGACGCCACGATTCGCGAGCTCGGCGCAGACCGATGCCCAGAACTTCGCGCCCTCGGTCGCTTGCACCCAGATGCCCAGCACGTGCTTGATGCCGTCCATGTCCACGCCGACGGCGATATGCGCTGCCTTGTTGCGGACGTGGCCACCATCACGAACTTTCACGATGATCGCGTCAAGGTAGATCACCGGATAGAGCGCCTCTAACGGTCGCTGCTGCCAGGCGAGGACCTCGTCGCTGATCTGGTCGGTGATCTTCGAGATCGTCTCGTGGCTGATCTCCGTGCCGATCGTGGACGCCAGATGATGCTGGATATCGCGCTGCGTCATACCGCCGGCGTAGAGGGAGATGATCATCCCATCGAGCCCGTCCAGTCGGCGGGAGCCTTTCGGCACCAGCATCGGTGAGAACGTGCCGTTACGGTCTCGTGGAATCGACAGCTCGACGTCCCCGATCTCGGTGCCGATCGTTTTCTGGCTCGTCCCATTACGAGAATTCTCATACAAGGACGCTTCAGTATCGCCGCGGTCGTAGCCGACATGCTCAGTCAACTCAGCATCAAGACCACGCTCCAGCGCCGCCTTCAACATGCCACCGATCAAGCCCTGATCCCCGGTGAGCGCTTCACCGGCATCGATCTTCGCGAAGATGTCATCCAACGCGCCAGACGCCTTCAGCTGATCAGCGATCTCTTTCTGCTGCCTGCGCCGCTGCTCGCGATCCGGATTCGATTTCGTCATAGTCACAGTCTGGTCTCCTTAAGACGGGAAACACCCCACTTACACAAACCATCTGACACGCCC
>DXDC01000414.1 GCA_019115685.1 Candidatus Agrococcus pullicola | reverse complement strand
AGCGGCCCGCCACGAGGGGCGGGCCGCTGAATCGAGGTCTCAAACCGGTAATGTCGCCGGTTTGAACAACGACCTTCTGGTGGGCCCAGAGGGACTCGAACCCCCGACATCCACGGTGTAAACGTGGCGCTCTAACCAACTGAGCTATAGGCCCGAGAACACCTTAGACCACGACAGAAGCAATCGCGAACTCGAACACGCAAAATACTGCAGACACAACAATGCAGGGCCCAGATCACTCAGCCGCCGCCGTGTGCGGCGCCTTCGCGACCGTCACTCAGCCGAACGCTCCGCGTTCTTGATGGGCAACGCCCGAACCCCCGACATCCACGGTGTAAACGTGGCGCTCTAACCAACTGAGCTACGGGCCCGGACCGCACGGTCGGACGCGGCGTGCAACGCCCTAGGTGACACGAAAGACTGACAAAACACGAAAGACTGCCGAATCGATCAGTCTTTCGTGCACGTCGAATGAATCGTCGGTGTTCCGTGCACGGGTTGCGCGCTACAACTGCGCAAGCGCATCCCGGTAAGACGCAAGGTCGCGCGCCTCCCCCGGCGAGGTTTCGAACTCGGCGCGGATGACCCCGTCACGGTCGATCACCACAGTCTTACGTGTGGCAAACCCACGTTCCTCGATGAACGCACCATACGCGCGCGAAACCTCGCCGTGCGGCCAGAAGTCGCTCAGCAACGAGAACGTATATCCCTCTTGCTCTGCGAATGCCGCAAGCGAACCCGGATGATCGCACGAAATCGCCAGCAGCTCCACACCGCCATGGTCGAACATCGCGATGTTATCCCGCAGCTCGCACAACTCCCCCGTGCAGCGGCCCGTGAACGCGGCAGGATAGAAGACCAGCGCAACGGCGCTCTTGCCCTGGAAATCGGAAAGCGCCACGTGTTCTCCCCTGTGCGAGGTCAGCGTGAAGTCCGGCGCGATCTTGTCGAGTTCAGCCACGGAAGCCTCCTTTCGTTGTTCGAAGTCGACAGAAGTAGACTCTGCTGGCAGCTAGAGTGGAGTTGCAATCAGAGTAGCGCCCGACCGGCGCCACCGACCAGGATCAGGCAGGAGTGTGCCAGGTGGCTGTTCACGATCAGAACCCGTACTCGTCGCACAAGAACGATGAGGACCCGAGCGAAACTGCGGAGTGGCAAGAATCACTCGAGGCGCTCGTAGAAACAAGCGGGTCGCAGCGAGGACGCGAGATCATGCTCTCGCTGCTGCAGAAATCGAAAGATCTACAGCTGGGCGTGCCGATGGTGCCCACAACCGACTACATCAACACCATCGCCCCGGAGAACGAGCCGGACTTCCCCGGCGATGAAGCGCTCGAGCGGAAGCTGCGTCGCTGGATTCGCTGGAACGCCGCGGTCACCGTGCACCGCGCGCAGCGCCCCGATATCGCGGTCGGGGGCCACATCTCCTCGTACGCCTCCAGCGCATCCCTCTACGAAGTCGGGCACAACCACTTCTTCAAGGGAGCCGGGCACGCATCCGGCGGCGACCAGATCTTCTATCAGGGTCACGCCTCCCCCGGCATGTACGCGCGGGCCTTCCTGGAAGGCCGCCTGACCGAGGATCACCTCAACGCCTTCCGCCAGGAGAAATCACGCGAGCCCTACGGGCTCTCGAGCTACCCGCATCCGCGTCTGATGCCCGAGTTCTGGCAATTCCCGACCGTCTCGATGGGCCTCGGCCCCCTCAATGCCATCTATCAGGCGATGACGAACCGCTACATCACGAACCGTGGCATCAAAGACGCATCTGGATCGCACGTCTGGGCGTTTCTGGGCGATGGCGAAATGGACGAGGTCGAGTCGCGCGGAGCACTGCAACTCGCCGCGAACGAGAACCTCGACAACCTGACGTTCGTCGTCAACTGCAATCTGCAGCGACTCGATGGCCCGGTCCGCGGTAACGGCAAGATCATCCAGGAACTCGAATCGTTCTTCCGCGGCGCCGGCTGGAACGTCATCAAGGTCGTCTGGGGGCGCGAATGGGATGACCTGCTCGCCAACGACAGCGACGGTGCGCTCGTCAAGCTCATGAACGAAACGCCCGACGGCGACTACCAGACCTATAAGGCCGAGTCGGGGCTCTTCGTTCGCGAGCACTTCTTCAACCGCTTCGAGGCGACGAAGAAACTCGTCTCCGATCTCACGGATGACGAGATCTGGAACCTCAAGCGCGGTGGCCACGACTACCGCAAGATCTACGCCGCGTACAAGGCTGCCGTTGAGCACAAGGGGCAGCCGACCGTCATTCTGGCGAAGACGGTCAAGGGGTACGGACTCGGCAAGAACTTCGAGGGGCGCAACGCGACCCACCAGATGAAGAAGCTGACGCTGGACGACCTGAAGTCGTTCCGCGACTATCTCGGCCTGCCGATCACGGACGCCAAGCTGGAAGAGGACCCCTACAGCCCGCCGTACTACCGGCCGGAAGAGGGCGACGAAGTACTCGAGTACATGCACGAGCGCCGACGCGAGCTCGGCGGATACCTGCCTGAGCGACGCTCGAAGCACACTCGGCTTCAGCTGCCCGAGAAGAAGGCCTACGATCTGCCGAAGAAGGGATCCGGCAAGCAGGAGATCGCGACGACGATGGCCTTCGTCCGGCTGCTGAAGGACCTCCTTCGATCCAAGGGCTTCGGTGAGCGAATCGTGCCGATCATCCCGGATGAGGCGCGCACGTTCGGCATGGACGCGTTCTTCCCGTCGGCGAAGATCTACAACCCGCACGGCCAGAACTACACCTCGGTCGACCGCGACCTGCTGCTGAAGTACCGCGAGGCGCCCGACGGCCAGATCGTGCACGTCGGCATCAACGAGGACGGCGCGATGGCCGCATTCATCGGCGCCGGCACCTCCTATGCGACGCACGGCGAGCCGCTCATTCCGATCTACGTGTTCTACTCGATGTTCGGCTTCCAGCGGACCGGCGACCAGATGTGGGCCGCCGGTGACCAGATGGCCCGCGGCTTCGTCATCGGTGCAACCGCCGGCCGGACCACGCTGACCGGCGAGGGTCTCCAGCACGCCGACGGTCACTCGCCGCTCATCGCATCCACGAATCCGGCGGCCGTCACGTACGACCCGGCCTACGGATACGAGATTGCGCACATCGTCGAAGACGGCATCCGCCGCATGTACGGCGAGAACCCGGAGAACATCTTCTACTACCTGACGGTGTACAACGAGCCGATCCAGCAGCCGGCCGAGCCCGAGAACGTGGATGTCGAGGGCATCCTGAAGGGCATCCACCGGATCTCGAGCAGCGATCACCACGAGGTGAAGGTGCAGCTCATGGCCTCCGGTGTCGCTGTTCCCTGGGCACTGCACGCGCAGGAACTGCTCGGCCAGGACTGGGGTGTTTCCGCAGACGTCTGGTCAGTGACGTCGTGGAATGAGCTTCGCCGCGACGCGGTCAGCGCGGAAGAGCACAACTTCCTGCACCCGCAGGAGCCCGCGAAGGTGCCGTTCGTCACGCAGCAGCTGGCGAACGCGGAGGGACCATACGTGGCAACGAGCGACTACATGCATGCCGTCGCGGACCAGATTCGTCAGTGGGTTCCCGGCGACTACCTCACGCTCGGCGCCGACGACTTCGGGTTCTCCGACACGCGTGCGGCCGCTCGCAGGTACTTCAAGATCGACTCCCACTCCATGGTCGTTCGAGCCCTCGAGGCGCTCGCCAAGCAGGGCAAGTTCCCGCTCGGTCGCGTGCAGGAAGCCATCGACAAGTACCGGCTGTTCGATGTGAACGCCGGTGAAAGCGGCACAGCCGGCGGCGACGCTTAGGCTCTCGTGAACGATAAGGCCAAGCAACTCGCGTGGCTCCGCAGGATCGCGGCAGACCTTCAGACCGCGATCCTGCGCGAGCTGGAGGACGAGCTGCCCTGGTATCGCACGATGCCGCCGACCCGGAAATCGGCGGTCGCGAACGTCGCACAGCAGGGCGTGACCTCGTTCATCGAATGGTGCGAAGACCCCGGAGCGCAGCCGTGGATCGCGGCCGATGTCTTCGCGGCTGCTCCGCGCGAGCTGCTGCGTTCGGTGAGCCTGCAGCAAACCCTGCAGATCATCAGGTCAGTCGTGAACGTCTTCGAGCGCATCATCGGGGGGCAGGACGAGCGGATGCTCGAGCCGATCCTCCGATATTCAAGAGATATCGCGTTCGCAGCCGCTGACGTGTACGCACGCGCCGCTGAGTCTCGAGGGCTCTGGGATGCCCGCCTCGAGGCGCTGGTCGTCGACTCGATTCTCACCGGTGAGCACGATGACGAACTGCCGTCCAGATCGGCAGCGCTCGGCTGGAACGCCGATGGCGAGTGCGCGGTCATCGTCGGAGCAGCCCCCGTGAATGTCGATATCGATCTCCTCCGCCGTTCGGCCAGACGTGCCGGCGCCGATGTCCTCATCGGCCAGCACTCGTCGCGACTGATCGTGGTCGCGACGGGACGCGTTCAGGAAGACGGCACCCCGCAGGAGATCGACTTCGGCGAAATTGCCGATGTGCTCGATGAGAGCTTCGGAGAGGGCGCCGTCGTGCACGGGCCGCCCGCATCCTCTGTGCAGAATGCGTCGAAAAGCGCGAAAGCTGCGCTCGCCGGGCTCGCTGTTTCGCGTGCGTGGCGGCAGGCACCGCGCCCCGTTGGGGCCGATCAGCTGCTGCCGGAGCGCGCGTTGGCCGGCGATCCGCTCGCGAAGGGCACTCTGGTGCGCAGCATCTATCGCCCGTTGCAGGATCACTCGAGCGACCTCACGACAACACTGTGGGCGTATCTCGACAACGGCCGTTCGCTCGAAGCGACGGCACGCGAACTCTCTGTGCATCCGAACACGGTTCGGTATCGCCTCAAACGTGTCGGCGATGTCATCGGACTCGACGCAACAAACGCGCGGCAGTCGCACATCCTGCACACGGCCCTTATCCTCGGAGCCATGCAGGGTGAGCGGCGACGCTAGTTGCGTTTAGCGGAATAGCCAGACTGAAAGGATAGAAGCGTGATTCTCATTGCAGCCCCCGGTCAGGGGTCTCAGTCCCCCGGTTTCTTGGCCCCCTGGCTCGAACTCGACGGCGTTCGCGACCTCGTCGGCGAACTCGGTGAGGCGGCGGGTATCGACCTCGTCAAACACGGCACGGAATCCGATGCCGAGACGATCAAGGACACCAAGGTTGCCCAGCCGCTCATCGTCGCCGCGGGCATCGTTACCGCACGTGCACTGGAGATTCCTGCACCAACCGCTGTCGCGGGCCATTCGGTTGGCGAGATAACGGCGATGGCGATCTCTGGCATCCTGTCCCACGACGAAGCGATGGCGCTCGTCGGTCTGCGAGGCAGGGCCATGGCGGAAGCGGCCGGGCTCGTCTCAACAGGTATGGCCGCGGTACTCGGCGGCGACGCCGGCGAACTTGAGACGAAACTCGAGGAGCTTGGCCTGCACGCCGCGAACTTCAACGGCGCGGGCCAGATCGTCGTCGCCGGAGAGACGGATGCGCTCAGGGCCCTGGCCTCGAATCCACCGGAGAAAGCGCGCGTCGTGCCGCTGCAGACCGCCGGTGCCTTCCACACGCGCTTCATGGAGCCCGCCGTCGTGAAGGTGCGCGACTTCGCCGGTGACATCGAACCCTCCGACCCGAACCTCGCGATCTACAGCAACCGCCACGGCGACCGCGTCGTCTCAGGTCAGGAGTTCCTCGACCTCGTCGTCGAGCAGATTTCGTCACCGGTGCAGTGGGAAGACTGCATGGAGTCGTTCGTTCGCGATGGCATCGCGGGGATGATCGAGCTCGCTCCCGCAGGTGCGCTCGCGGGTCTCGCGAAGCGAGGCATGCGGGGTGTTCCCGTCGTCGCGGTGAAGACGCCAGATGAACTTGAGGCCGCTCAGGCCATGCTGAAGGGGGAAGCAGAATGACCCAGCTCAACGTGAAGCCGACGCGTGCCGGCAGTCGCATCCTGGCGCTCGGTGCCGCTCGGGGTGACGTCGACGTCGTGAACGACGAGCTTGTTGGCCCGATCGACTCCTCCGACGAGTGGATTCGACAGCGCACGGGTATCGTTTCCCGTAAGCGCGCCTCGAAGGAGCTCACGATTCGTGATCTCGCCGTCGCCGCAGGTCGCGAGGCGATCGAGAAGGCGGGCATCCAGCCCGGCCAGCTCGGGGCCGTCATCATCTCGACCATCTCGAACCCCGTGCAGACCCCGTCATTGGCGTCGATTGTCGGTGAAGATCTCGGAGCCCACCTCGTACCCGCTTTCGACATCAGCGCCGCCTGCGCCGGCTAC
>DXDC01000413.1 GCA_019115685.1 Candidatus Agrococcus pullicola | reverse complement strand
CACCTCGGCTGCAAGGTCGTCCAGTGTCCAACGCTGCGCGGGAGCCGACTTGAGTAGATGGACTGCCTGTCGAACTTCAACTCGGAGTGGTGCGAAGTGGCGATCCCTCGGGAGTGCGGGTCGGATATGCGCGCGTTGAGAAGGTGAGATGCGCACAGGCGAGGCCTTGATGAACGGGGCGATGACATAGGCGACCTGGAACCACAGCGCCTGCATCCGCAGATAGTTGCCCACGAAGTTGCCGGTAGTGCTGAGTGAGACCAGTTCTTCCAGCCACGGCATCAGCATCCCCGCCCCGGTCTTCGCCCAACCGGAGTATCTGCGCGGGCTCGGTGTAAATGGTTTCCGCGAACCCTTGCCCGTCAAGGCGATCTTCGAGGAACGCTGCGTACTGCCAGCGCACCTGATCTAGCATGTAGTCCGTATCGAGGTAGATCGTGGACACGGTGATTTGGCCCTCAGGCTCGCTCCCGCACCGGACGTTCGCGCCGAGCAGGATCACGTCACCGATCTTGACCGGCCGATGCCCGAACTCACTGAACAGGATCGCAGAGCCGTCGCGGACGACGATCACCTTTACACAGTCATACGCCATCGGCCCCACAGGTCGATGAACTGTCCGAGACCGGGCCACGATGGGCGCATACGGCCGTGGTTCCGGCTTGTCTAGACTCGTGCGCAACGGGCAGTCGGCGCGTAAGCCAGGTTGACCTGCCGCCATCGCTCATCGAGGACTTCCCGGAGAGACGTCGGTGGCGAGGACTCCATAGATCAGCGTGTCCGTCCACTCGCCCTTGCTCCACCAGTCTTGTCGCAGGTGCGCTTCACGCTGCATCCCGGCACGCTGCGCGAGTCGTGCAGACGCTTCGTTCCGAGCATCCATCTGCGCCGCGATCCGATGGAGATCGCCCTGGTCGAATCCCAGAGTGAGTACCGTTCGTACAGCTTCTGTCGCAAGCCCTCGACCGCCATAAGCGGGATCGATCACCCAGCCGATCTCGGCCACTCGGCGTTCGATATTGGTCAGCCATAGTTGTACGTCGCCGATGACCTCGCCCTTGTGTTCGATGACCAGTGCAAGAGCCGCACTCGTACTGTTCAGGCCGGTCTTCATCATCCGCGCACCGAGTTGACGCGCGGCTTCAGTCTCCGACCATGGTTCATCGAGTAGATAACGGGCTACGTCGGGGCGGCTGTAGATGTGCTGCAATGCCGGCGCGTCGGCGTGCTGGTGAAGCCGCAGCCGCAGCCGCTCGGTCTGCAAGGGGAACAGCGTGATCGGTTCCAGGTCGAGGAGGTAGTGCATCAACGCGACCTCCTGGCCCGAGGGGGCAACATCGCGGGTCGTTTCTCCTTGGACGAAGCCCGTCCGTTCGAGCACCCGCTGAGATGCCTGGTTCTCGGGAACGGTGCGAGCCGTGAGCCGGGTGAAGCCGCTGCGTCGGGCGAACTCGACAGCGACCGCGAGGGCACCGACTGCCACCCCCTTGCCCCGATGGTCGGGATGCACCCAGAAGCCAACCTCCACGGAGCCCTTCGACGCGCCGAACAGCACCAGACTGCCCGAAAAAGCATCGGTGGCAGGGTCGGCAATGGTTAGCACCGCGAGGTCTCCGCGCTCCAAGCCCTCGCCAATCGCGCCCTTGATCAACGCGATCACTGACGCCTCCGTGTACTCGGGCTCCGGCAGGTGAGCGTAGCGGCGTACCGTCGGGTCGGCCGCGCCGGAGGCATACGCACTCGCGTCGCTAGGACGCATGGAGCGAAGCACCGCGCGGTCGCTGCGAAGCGGGAGAAGCCTGGCATCCAACATGCTTACAAAGCTAACATAGTTCGGATAGAATGAGGGCATGAGCTACTGGGAGCACCCCAAGCCCGTCCGCAGGGCTCGCTCCGTGGACGTGCGTGACATCGCTCGTGTTGCGGTTGACTTGCTGGACGAAGGTGGACTGCGGGCCCTCACGATCCGCGCCGTTGCGCATCGGCTGGAGGTCGCCCCTGCAAGCCTGTACTCAAGGGTGACGTCGGTAGACGACCTGTTCGACCTCGCGCTCGACGATGCCCTCGGGCACGACGCACGGCTACAGGAAGCCACCGAGCACGCAGAGTTGCACACCCTGATGCTTGTCTACTACCACCACCTTGTCCAGCATCCCTGGGCGTGCCAGGTCATCGCCATGCGAGCCCCCAGAGGGCCGAACTATCTGCGTCTCTCCGAACGCATGTGCACCCTGCTCGCTGAGCGGGGCTCGACCGACCCGCTCGGTGATGCGTACGCGCTGTCGAACTTTGTCATCGGGAGCGCGACTACGACGCCGATGGCGAGTCATGAGCGCCACGCTGCCGTTGACAGCGACGTTGCCCCCTTCTATGCATCACTCCACGCATCCCACGGGGTGGACGCTGAAGCCATCCTCAGTGCGGGTCTCGACGCGCTGCTGTGTCGATAGCCGCCCTGCCGCACGTGCCAGAGCATCGTTTCGTTCTGTCGGCGCTTCGGCCTCCATCGGATGACAGTGTGGACGCACACTAAAGATCTGCGAGGCCTCGGTCAGCGATAGCCGTGCACGGGCCCAGGCAGGCTTGACTCTCCAGCCCACTGCTGGCCGCACGAAGAGACTGCGTAGCGCCAGAGACGAGCGAGGGAGGGAGCGCCCAAGCTCTCCTAGGGCAGTTGTCACGCGCGAAGATCCGTGCTCCAGCGCTGAGTGTCAGTGGTCGGTGATGAGATACTTGCAGTGGGCCAGTCTGTGGAGCCACACGCGCGACCCGGCTGGCAACGCTTGCTGGGTCTCTTGCGGTGGCTGCGCAGATGACCGATGTGCCATGTACGAACTGCCAGAGGACTTAGGATGTCAAAACCTGACGCGACTGCCACTCACGACCGTAGCGAACTACTCGCGGAGCTGAGTAACGTTGCCGGTCGGGATCTAACCTTCGAAGACGTCGTTGAGATCGTAGCGGAGAAGACCCAGCGCGGAGTGAACCTCGCG
>DXDC01000412.1 GCA_019115685.1 Candidatus Agrococcus pullicola | reverse complement strand
AGGTTGTGCGCTCCGAAGTTCGCTCACGCCAGATACCGACGAACGAGCCCGGCACCTCCAACTCGTCGGGGTGAGGAAGTTCAGCCGTAGCGAGGCTAGCGCCCAGAGTTCATTCAGCAGTGCCAGTTCTTCGGCCGTGTCGTAGCGTCAGTAGAACGCGTGTTTGCGGACGACGTGGTTGTTCTTCGACTCGACGGTGGCCTGGTCGTTCTTCCGGTAGGGGCGCGACCTGGTCGGCGCGATGTCACGGGCTTGGAGCCAGTCGGCGACGTCGTGGTTGATGAACTCGGAGCCGTTGTCCGAATCGAACACGGTCAGCGGGATGGGGAACATGCGCTGCAGATCATCGACGGCTCCGAGGATCCATTTGGCGGCGTTGTTGCGGATCGAGGCGTTCTCGGTCCACCCGGTGACGAGATCGGTCATGGTCAACGTGCGGCAGAACTCACCGGCGAAGGTCGGCCCGCAGTGCGCGACCGTGTCTGCCTCGGTCACCCCTGGTGTCGTCGGTGGGGCGTCGCCGGCTTTGGACAGGCCGATCGAGTTGCGCAGCACCTGCGGGGCCGGCGTGGTGGTCGAGATGCCTCTCAGCTGCATGCGATGCTTGGCCGGAGCGAGGTATCGGTCGATCGTGGCCGGACTCATCGCCGTGAGCTCGCTGATCGCTGCGGGGGTCGCGAACGGCCGGTCGAGATCTCCCGCGTCCTGGAGCGGTGGCAGCCAGAGCTCGAGCATCACGGTCAGGTACTTCCCGCACGGCATACCCATCAGCGCCCACACGTGCTCCAGCAGGGCGCGGGAGTCGTCGCTGTACTGCTTCGCCCGTAGCTTGCGTCGATCGACCTGCTTGGCAGGATCGGGGGAGCTTGGGGCCGGTCAGCATCCGTCTCGCGGTCGACCGTCCCATCCCCGTCGTTGCTACCACCGCGTCGAGAATCTGAGCTTTCTCGGACTTGCTTGCTTTCCGGTATGCAGATCCAAGCTTATTCGTCACATGCCTTCTCGCGGCCATCGGTATCTTGCCTTCCACATCAGGCAAGCTTCGCGCTCAAAACACGTGAGGCACCAATCCCTCCCACGCGCTCAAAATAGGAGAGGCACGTCGCTGTCTTGACCTGGAGCACGCCTTAGCTTAGCCTTGCCTAAGTTCTTGTTCTCGTTCGGGAGTGCGTATGCGTGCTGGGGAAGTGGCGGTTGCACCACGCGATCGTTTGATGGCCGAAAGGGCCGAACGTATCGCCCAGCGTCTGCTGAGCGGGAGTGGGGCGGGTGTCGTCACCGCGTACCGGCTTGAGGGGCAGCCGATGCTGGATGCCATTGCGCACGGCGTCGCCTCGGACGGCAGCCTCGTGGTTGCCGCGGTCGCCCGGCCAGACTCCGAGATCTTCGCCGTCGCGCCCGTTGACGTTCGACTCGACATCACGATGGAGGCCCCGGAACTGGACGTGCGCGTCGTGGCAGCGTCGTTGCATTTGCTGGGGAGCCTGCGATGGTTGCCGCGATTCGAGCCTTCGGACGCCGCTGCAATCGATCGGTTGCCCGAGCACATCGCGGAGATCGCGCTGGCTCCAGGCGGTCGCGTGGGAGTCGTGCACGCGACGAGCGCGCTCGTGCACGAGAGCGCCGGTGTCACGAGGGTCGGCGTGCGACGCGCAGCGGAGGGCGTTCTCGCGACCTCGCGCGACCGCGTTCATGAGCAGATTCCTGCGATGCTGGATCTTGCCCGCTCAACGGACCGAGACCGGCTGTCAGTGCTGGCCGACGCCGTCATCGGAGGCTATCGAAACGGCCGCGTGCTGTTGGAGAGGCCGACCGTCGGAGCGTGCGCCGCGGCAGTGGGAAAGACGTTCGTCATCGACGTGGATACCGATGGATTGACACTCATGCACATCGGCGAGAAGCAAACGACCGTGGTGCTCGCTCTCTTCGGTGCTGAAGCACTCGTTCAAGAGCCAGGAACCACGGTCGATCAGTGTCGCGCGAAGCTCACGCGACTGCTCGCTGCCTGAAGCTGCTCGCTTACGCTGCGCGATAGCTTGTGCAGTTAGCGGTGTCGCCGTCGAGCGCGATCGTCGCCGACGTGCACATGAGGTCCTTGTTGAAGACGCACTCGATGCGCTGGCACGCACCTACACGACCGTCGGCAACGGGGAGTCCGCCCCGCGCATCCAGCGTGAGCATGGTCGTGCAGCTCGCTTCCGAGCCCGTGCCACCGACGGTGATGGCGCCGGCCGTGCAGCCGTCGTTGTTGAAAGCGCACTCCGTTGCTGCGCACGAAGTGATTGCCGTGAGCGTTGCCATGATCCCTATCCTTACTGCCGGTTGCAGCGGAATCGCTGCGATGATTCCACGATAGAGACTTGACAAACCGCTGTCTAGCAAGGTAAGGCACGGCTTACGAAGGTAAGCCTTCACTCAGGGGACGGGGATCAAGCATCCAACTTTCCCCGTGCGCAAGCCTTTACCGTAGTGATCGAGGCGATCAGGCAGGGGTGGAGTGGGTTGGGAACGAGACGAGCAGTCAAAGCACTTATCGCAGGTGCGGTTGCAGCGGGTGTCCTCACAGGATGCGTCCTCACGCCGCCGGGAACGGACCCGTCGCACAGCGGCCAGCACGGAGGATCGGTGTTCGCGATCGAGTGGCAGACCGAGGACCCGTCGGTGTTCCTGCGTGAAGGAATCGTCTACGCCTCTCGTGGTGCCGGAGGCGACAAAGAAGTCGTGGCTCTCGACGTCGCTATCGACGAACACGAAGTGGCGGCGCAGCCTCTCGACCCGCTGGAGTTCAGGGAGCTGTGGAGCGTGGAAGTCGGGGACTCGATGTTCGCGGTCTCCGATCATCTGTTCTTCGATCCCATGGTTGCCGTGATTCGCGGAGAGGAAGCGCTGCTACTCGACGCAGCAACGGGGGAGCAGGTCGACAGTTTTGCGCTTCCTGGGGAGCCCGACGGCATCGCGTTGGAGACCTTCGACAGCTTCTTCATCGACTTCGCCGACGGGGATACGGAGCAGCTGGTGCTGACGAGCGAAGGAGACCTGCATTCGCTGGACGAGTGGGTGAACGACTTTCCGGAGGACATTGTCGATTACGGTGCGCTGCACGACTGGGTGTTGCCGATCGGCGCAGATCGCAAAAGCGCCCTGCATATTCGCGGTGACGATTTCTACTGGCGATTCGACGGCACCGACCCCGCCTTCGCCGACGAGCTCGGCCTAGGGGACGACTACGTGCTCAGCCACGGTGTGCAGGGTTACAGCGCGGCGTTCCTGCAGTATTCGCGCACCGGGGCCGAATTCGAGAGCGGAGTTTTCACCAGTGACGATGTGGCGGTCGCGCAGGTAGACGACGGGCAACTCATCGACGTGCATCACGGGGCAGTCATCTGCGGGGTCGGCATCTGCTCTGGCGAGTTCGAGGTTGCAGACGGCGTCGTTGCTCCCGGAGCCAGTGTCGAGCTCCTGTACCCCGATGACGCCGATGCGGACACTTTCGAACTGGCAGACGTTCGCGAGCTTCCAGTCCAGTCGGCCGGCACTTTTCCCGACGGAGAGTACGAGGCCATCGAACTCGGCCAGCGCTGGCCGTGGCTTTCGGGCTCAGCGCCGACGCACGTGAGACACAGCGCCGATGATCCCCTCGGCGTTGGTGAAGGTGCCGTGGTCCCGTGCCAACGCGTCGATGGAGCCGCGGGCGCCGCAGCCTGCTCGGGGAGCGGAATGGCCCTGAGCGATCAGGACGTGCCGAGCGGGGTCATCTATCGAACCGGGGAGGACGAGACGCTCGGTCATTTCATGCTCTACGCGCTCATCACGGATCAACACATCCTGTTCGCGCCCGTGATGATCGTCGAGTGAGCGTTCGTCAGCGGTCGCGGGGCCGGATGCGGAGCCCACTCGCCAATAACCTGCGGACGAGTTCACGTGGCGGCACGGGCTGCGCTCCGAGCGCGACGAGCTCGTCGATGCGCTCGACGGGGACGTCGTAGTGATCACCCTGAAAACCACGGCGAGGGATTCCGGCCCGCGCCGCGAACGCGTGCAGCTCATCCAGGCTCGTGTCGCTCACGAGGTGCGCCCAAACCGTGCCGTGCTTCGGCCACAGGGGATCATCGACGAGAACGGCCATGTCGCAAGCGTACGAGAGATTCGCCGCTATGCTGGTGCACGGGTGATGCAGACACGCTCGACGCTCGGCTTGACCGGATGCTTCGACTGCCTGTAAAGTTGATCCCTGGCGCACTTTCGCTATTGGCGTGCGCTGTCAAGCTTTATTGCAATTCATTAGTGAGGATTCACGTGGTTTACGCAGTTGTGCGCGCCGGCGGGCGCCAGGAGAAGGTCGAGGTCGGCACTGTCCTCGTCGTCGACCGCGTTGCTGCAGGCGACAAGGGTACGGTCGAGCTTGCTCCCGTCATGCTCGTCGACGGCGACAAGATCACCACCGAAGCGAGCAAGCTCGCGAAGGTCAAGGTTACGGCTGAGGTTGTCGAGGACCTCCGTGGCCCGAAGATCGTCATCCAGAAGTTCAAGAACAAGACCGGATACAAGCGTCGCATCGGCCACCGTCAGGAGCTGACGCGCCTCAAGGTCACAGGCATCAAGTAAAGGGGGCGTGACATGGCAAGTAAGAAGGGTGCATCATCCACCAAGAACGGTCGTGACTCGAACGCCAAGCGCCTCGGCGTGAAGCGCTTCGGCGGCCAGGTTGTCAAAGCGGGCGAGATTCTCGTTCGTCAGCGCGGTACGCGCATCCACGCTGGCGCAGGCGTCGGCCGTGGCGGCGACGACACGCTGTTCGCGCTGGAGGCCGGCTCGGTCGAGTTCGGCAACAAAGGCGGGCGTAAGGTCGTCAACATCGTCGCAGCTGCGGGCGTGGAGTAATCCACTGCAGTAGCGGCTAGAATTTAGAGTGTTTTGGGGCGGGCTTCGGCTCGCCCCAGCGCTGTATTCAGAAGGCGCTATTCACAGCGGCGTTACCCCTAATTGGAGTTTGCATGGCCACATTTGTTGATCGCGTCACACTGCATCTGAGCGCAGGAGACGGAGGTGACGGCTGCGTCTCCGTGCGCCGTGAGAAGTTCAAGCCTCTCGCCGGGCCAGACGGCGGCGATGGGGGCGACGGTGGCGATATCGTACTGATCGCGGATTCGCAGGCTTCGACGCTGCTGAATTATCATCGCTCGCCGCACCGGGCGTCACCGAAGGGCAAGCAGGGCAAGGGCGACCACCGCAACGGGGCACGCGGCGAAGATCTCGAACTGCCGGTTCCCGTTGGCACGGTGGTCTCGGACGCGAACGGGGAGGTGCTGGTCGACCTCGAGCACGCCGGCATGCGATTCGTCGCGGCTGAGGGCGGTCAGGGAGGCCTCGGCAACGCTCGGTTGGCGAGCACGAAACGCAAGGCCCCAGGCTTCGCGCTGCTGGGAACCCGCGGTTGGACGGGTGACGTGGTCCTCGAACTCAAAACCGTCGCGGACGTTGCTCTCGTCGGCTTCCCCAGCGCCGGAAAATCCAGCCTGATCGCTGCGATTTCCGCTGCTCGCCCGAAGATCGCAGACTACCCCTTTACGACGCTCCACCCGAACTTGGGTGTTGTCGAAGCCGGGCCCATGCGCTATACGGTCGCGGATGTTCCGGGGCTGATCGAGGGTGCTTCGGAGGGTAAGGGGCTCGGGCTCGAGTTCCTCCGTCATATCGAACGCAGCAGCGCCCTGTTGCACGTCATCGACTGCGCAACCCTCGAGCCGGGACGCGACCCGCTGACCGATCTCGAAACGTTGAAGACCGAGCTGGCAGCCTATCCCGTTCCAACTGGCCAGACGCCACTGCTGGAACGCCAGCAACTCGTCGTCCTGAACAAGATCGATGTGCCAGAGGCGCGCGAACTCGCCGAGTTCGTACGGCCGGACCTGGAGGCCATGGGGTACCGGGTATTCCAGATTTCGACAGCGACGCACGAGGGGCTTCGCGAGCTCACGTTCGCGCTCGGCGACCTCGTGGAACGCGACAGAGCGGCTCGCGAAAAGGTTGCAACGCCCGAACGCGTCGTAATCCGCCCCCGCGCAGTGGACAGAAAAGAATTCGAGATCCTCGTCGAGGGGGGAACCTACGGCAACACCTACCGCATCGTCGGCAAGAAGCCGGAGCGCTGGGTCGAGCAGACGGACTTCACGAATGACGAGGCGGTCGGCTACTTCGCCGACAGGCTGCAGAAACTCGGCATCGACGAAGCATTGCTGGCCAAGGGTGCGCAGGCCGGAGCTGCAGTCACGATCGGTGACAGCGGTCGCGTCTTTGATTGGGAGCCGACGATGACAAGCGCTGCGGAGGTGCAGGTCGGCAATCGCGGAACGGATCCGCGGTTCGACGAGAATCAGCGCGCGACACGAGCCGAGCGCAAGCGCCACTATCACGATCGCATGGATGCGAAGGCCGCGGCCCGTGAGGAATTGCTCCGCGAACGTCAGACAGGGCAGTGGACCGACGACGAGGGATTTGAGGTCGAGCCCAGCGAATCGGAGGCCGACCGTGGTGAAGCGTGAGGGTGAGCACGCCCGGCGCATCGTCGTCAAAGTAGGTTCGAGTTCGATTTCGGGCGCGAACCACGGGCAGATCGATCCGTTGGTCGACCAACTCGCTCGTCTGCACAAGGACTTCCAGGTTGTGCTCGTCACCTCGGGGGCAATCGCAACGGGACTACCCCACGTGGGGCTTCTGGATCGTCCGACGGATCTTGCGCTGCAGCAGGCGGTCGCTGCGGTAGGGCAACACGCGCTCATCGTTCGATACCAGCGGGCGCTCGATCGGCACGGAATCGTCGCTGGTCAGGTTCTCCTGACTTCGTATGACATGGATGACCCCGTCAGCCGCAAGAATGCGCAACGAGCGCTGGACATGCTGATGGATCTGGACACGCTGCCCATCGTGAACGAGAACGATACGGTCGCGACGCAGGAGATCCATTTCGGCGACAACGACAGACTGGCGGCCCTGGTAGCGCGCTTGATCAACGCCGAACGACTGGTCCTGCTGAGCGACATCGAAGCATTGCGCACCGCTCCACCGGATCAGCCGGGCAGCGAGCCGATATCCGAAGTCCCCTACGGCGAATCCCTCGCGGGCGTGGAGTTCGGCGCGTCCTCTTCGAAGGTCGGCAGCGGGGGAGCGCGCACGAAAGTTGAGGCCGCACGGCTTGCCGCGGAAGCGGGCGTCGAAGTGCTCGTCACCGCGACGCCGCGGTTCGGGGATCTCGTCGACGGGCGCGCCATCGGCACGCGTTTCGCGCCGAATCCGAATCCGGGTGCATGACCGACGCTGTCATGGCCGCCCTCGGCAACCGGCACGCATAGGATTGATGACATGGCTGACGATTTTCTTGAGCTCCTTGTCGAGTCCCGTGAAGCGGCGACGGAACTCGGTGCCGCTCCGAGCGAGTTGCGCAAGAGGGGCATCCTCGCGATTGCGGACGCGATCGAAGCGCAGATCGACGAGATTGTCGCGGCCAATTGCGAGGACCTAGAACGAGGGCGTGCAACCGGACTCGCTGAGAATCTGCAAGATCGACTGAAACTCGACGCAGCCAGAGTGCAGGGACTCGCCGACGCGGCGCGTGATCTCGCGCAACTGCCCGACCCGATCGGGGATGTCCTGCGGGAGTTCACGACGGACGACGGGCTCCGCATCGCACAGGTTCGGGTGCCGTTCGGCGTCATCGGCGCCATTTACGAGGCGCGCCCGAACGTGACCGTCGACATCGCCTGCATCTGCATCGGCACCGGCAACGCGATCGTCACGAGGGGAGGGAGCGCGGCGGAGTCGACGAACCGGGTGCTCGTCGGACTCATGCAGCGCGCGCTCGAATCGGTAGGGCTCCCCGCTAAGTCCGTGCAGACGATCGATCCTTTCGGCCGCGAAGGAGCCGGGCGTCTGATGACGGCCCGCGGCTACGTGGACCTCCTGGTGCCCCGGGGCTCGGCATCCCTCATTGAGCGTGTCGTGACGGAGTCAACGGTTCCCGTCATCGAAACGGGCTCCGGAATCGTGCACGTGTATGTAGACGGCAGCGCCGATCTCGAGATGGCGCGGGAAGTGGTGCTGAACGCGAAGACGCACAGAACGAGCGTCTGCAACGCGATGGAGACGGTGCTGGTCGACAGAGCCATCGCCGAAACCGCGGTGCCGATGCTGCTCGCCGTTCTGGTCGGTGCCGGTGTCACGATGCGCTCCGATGGCGTTGAGGGTACCGAGTCGCTGCCCGACACGGGATGGGCGACGGAGTACCTGGCGATGGAATCGGGTATCCGAATCGTCGACGGTGTCGATGCGGCGATCGACCACATCAACGCGTTCGGTACGCACCACACTGACAGTATCGTCGCCGAGGACGCCGGCGTTGTCTCGCGATTCTTGCAGCGCGTCGACAGCGCTGTTGTGATGCACAATGCTTCGACGCGTTTCACGGATGGCGGCGTGTTCGGCTTCGGAGCGGAGGTCGGCATCTCGACACAGAAATCTCACGCCCGCGGGCCCATGGGGCTCCCGGAACTCACGAGTACGAAATGGATTGTACGCGGCGACGGACACGTGCGAGCGTAAACGCTCGGTACCGATAGGCTAGGAGACGTAAGGAGCATTATGCAGATCTTGATGGAGACTGCCGGCGAGGCAGCGCACCACATTCCCATGTACGCCTGGGTTGCCGCTGGCATCTCGGCCGGCGTATTCCTCATCGGATTCGTCGTATTCCGTAGTTTCCGCGAGGTAGCGAACCGCCACGCCGAAGTGCCAGAGGGCGCCGAGAACCACTGAGCGTGCAGCAGCGCCGCCGTCGCCTGGGCATCATGGGCGGCACATTCGATCCGATCCACCACGGGCACCTCGTGGCGGCGAGTGAAGTCGCGAATCATCTCGAGCTCGATGAGGTCGTGTTCGTTCCGACCGGGCAGCCGTATCAGAAGCGAGATGTCGCGCCGGCCGAGCACCGCTACTTGATGGCGGTCATCGCGACGGCTTCCAACCCTCGCTTCTGGGTTTCTCGTGTGGACATCGACCGTGCTGGGCCGACGTACACAATCGACACGCTGCGAGACATAGCTGCGCTGAGCCCCGACACCGACCTGTTTTTCATCACCGGTGCCGATGCATTCGCCGACATCTTGGAATGGAAAGATGCTGACGCGCTTTGGGATCTCGCCCACTTCGTCTCCGTCACTAGACCCGGGCACACCCTCGAAGTTCGCGGATATCCAGAAGAGCGCGTATCCTTGCTTGAGATTCCGGCTCTGGCTATTTCGTCGACCGACTGTCGCGCCAGGGTGAAAGCGGGTTTCCCGGTGTGGTACCTCGTTCCGGACGGTGTTGTGCAATACATTTCTAAGCACCATCTATACGTTGAAAGAATTCGAGCATGACTGACACAGGCAACGAAGAGCGGCCGCTCACGCGCCGCGAGTTGCGCGCGCGTGAGCGTGCGGCGGCCCAGGCGGCTCGAGAAAAGGCCGAAGAGCGGTCGGAGGCGGCCCAGGCTGCGGAAGGGGCCGAACCTGCCGAACAGGAAGAACAGCCGCAACAGGAGGCTCCTGCGGTCGAGGACGTTACCGCAGCAGAACCCGTCGCGGATGAACCGGCTGTCGAGGAGCCGGCGCCTACTCAGGCGATGAGCATCGAGCACCTCGCGGCAGAACGCGAGACGCAGCCACTGGCACCGGAGGACCTTCCGGCTCCTTCATCCGAAGTTTCCGGCGCCACTGAATCTATCGCTGAGGAAACCGATCCGCCCAGCGCACCCGAGGCACCCGACGCGCCCGAGCCCGTTGAGGAGTCTGCCGCTGAGGATTCGGCACCGAAGAAGGGCGTCGGGCGATTCTTCGGTCGTCGCAAGCTGGACAACAGTGCTGATACGGATACTCCTGAGGATTTCGACGAGCTGCTCGGAGTGGAGCCTGCTGCGGAGCCTGCCGAAGGAGATCAGGCGGTCGGGATCGAGGACCTTGCGAGCGAACTCGCCGAAGACGCTGAGCAGACAGAGCGCTCGGCGGAAGAGACTGAACCTGTTGCCGCTGAACAGGCTGCCGAGGAGGCTACCGGCGCTGTCACCGCCGATAGCCCGGAGGTCGACGCGCCCGCGCGTGCCCGCGGTTTGCGTCTGGACGAGGGACGTCGTCAGAATCTCGACAGCATCAGCGATGAAGATGTCGACAGTGTTGAAATCGACGAGGTCGAGGTCACCGAAGCTCGGATCTCGGCCCAGGCGGTCTCGGAGAAGACTCCCGCGCAGCTTGAGGACACACGGGGTGAATCCTTCGAACAGGACGAAGAACTGCCCAGCGGACCCACGCGGGGGCGCGGAAGCAAGCTTCCTTTCGTCGTGAATGTCGTGGAAGACACCTCGGAGCACCATATTTCGGACCTGCGACGCGGGTCGGAAGGACTGCAGGGGCAGAACGGCAGCTCCGGCAATATCACCGCGAATGCGCTTGTGCTACCAGCTTCGGGCCAGGAGGACGAGATCCAGTTCGAGTCGGAGGACGGCGTTCTCGTAACCGGCTCGATCGACCTGCCGGACGGCTACGCCGCTTCGGGGCGTGCACGTGGAAAATTCGACAGCCCCGACATCGATTCGAGCCCCGACGGAAGTGAGGTGTCGAACCCGGAGACCGCACCGGTTCGTGCGAGCCGGGCTGTCTCGAGCTACGCGAGCGCCAGGGTGAACATCGCGCCAAAACGCCAGTCGCGCAGTGCGCTTCCGTGGGCGTTGGGTATCGGGGGTGGCGTCGTATTCGCCGGCATCGTCGTCGTGGTCGTCGGCTACACGGCGGGGTGGTTCTAGGCGTGGGTGCGAGCGAACGCGCTATCGAGCTGACGAAAGCGGCAGCAAGGGCAGCCGATGACACTCTCGCGACAGATCTCGTTGCGCTCGACGTCACGGGAGTGACTCCGATTTCAGATGTCTTCCTCATGGCCACCGGTCGCAGTGAACGTCAGGTGCAGGCGATTGCGAGGGAAGTCGAGGATGCGCTGCTGCAACTGGGCGCCAAAGCCATTCACCGCGAGGGACGCGAGGAAGGGCGCTGGACGCTGCTCGATTTCAACCATGTCGTCGTCCACGTCTTCCACGAAGAGGACCGCTCGTACTATTCGCTGGAGCGTTTGTGGAACGATTGCCCGGCGATCGACCTGGGACTCGACTCCACAGACAAATCGAGCGCGACCGAGAGTGAAGAGTAGTACGCCGATTGTGTATACTGTTCTAGTTGCCTACAGCGATGCGGGTGACGAATAAGGGCCTGTGGCGCAGCTGGTAGCGCACCTGCATGGCATGCAGGGGGTCAGGGGTTCGAGTCCCCTCAGGTCCACAATTGAAGACGTACTAGGACACCTGACATCGGTCGAATCCGGTGTTGTTGCGAGGGCGGCGAAGGGCCCAGCGAGTCGGATCGTCGCCCTTTCTTCTTCGCTGATGTCGATGCCGTTGGTGAGGGCTTGGTTGGCGAGCCGCTTGCCGTGGGTGTTGGTGCGGGCGTAGAGGGTGGCGCAGTCGACCAGCAGGCTGAGTGCGGTGCTCAGTTGTTTGCGTGCTCCGGTGTGGTGGTCGTGTTCGTTGGCGAGCCTGCGATCGATGTCGGCCAGTCCGGTGCGGATGCGGTCCTGGTGGCGCTTCAAGGTCTTCAGGTCGATGGCGTCGGCGAAGTGCGCGGCGAGGAGCTTGTCGCTCTCGTTCTGGAGCCGCTTGCGGTTCTCGGTCAGCTCGGCCAGTTCCTGGGAGCGGGAGGCCAGGCGTTCGTCGAACGCGGCCTCGACCTGCGCGGCGAGGGCGGCGTATTCGGTCTCGGTGATGGTGATGTCTTGGTAGCAGTCGGCGACGAGTTGCTCGGCGACGCCGACGGGCACGGCGCGGCGGTTGCAGTTCTTGCGTTTGGAGGCCCGGCCGGAGCAGACGTAGTAGCCGTAGCGGACGCCTTGCTTGTTGGCGGGGTAGTCCAGTTGCATCCGTGACCCGCAGGAACCGCAGAACAGGGAGCCTTTAAGGTAG
>DXDC01000411.1 GCA_019115685.1 Candidatus Agrococcus pullicola | reverse complement strand
GCTCCCGAGCCAGAGAGCCAGGAGGCCCGCAAGAAAGCCCGGAATGAGTTCATAGAGCCCGATCGTGTCGACTAGGCGGTACAGGATGACCGTGGAGCCGCCGGCAACAATGCTCAGCAGCACGCCGAACCACGTCGCCCTGCGCCAGTAGAGCGCCGCAAGCAGCGCTGGGCCGAAGCTCGCGCCGAATCCGGCCCAGGCGTAGCCGACGAGGTCGAGGACCGTGCCACCCTGTAGAGCGACGAACAAGCCGATGCCAGTGCATGCGAACACGGCTATACGACTGAGCCAGACGAGCGTCTTCTGCGGTGCGTCGTGGTTAATGAATGCCCGGTAGAAGTCCTCCGTCAGCGTTGTCGAAGCAACGACAAGCTGCGAATCCGCCGTGCTCATCACCGCCGAGAGCACGCCGGCGAGGAAGATCCCGGCCATCCAGCTCGGGAAGAACTCCGCAACCAGCGCCATGTAAGCATCCTCGGGGTTTGCGAGGTTCGAACCGAATACCGCAATCGCGGCAAAGCCGATGACTCCGGCGCAACCGAGCAACGTGATGGAGAGGAACACGCCCAGGCGCGCACCGTTTTTCGCGGACTCAGCCTTCTTCATGCCCATGAATCGAGCGAGGATGTGCGGCGACCCGAAATAACCAACGGCCCAGGCCAGAGCCGAGATGATTGCGATGAAAGGCACCGAACTTGTCGTGATCCATTCACCGTCCAACAATTCGATGCCAGCGAACGGCGACCCAAGATCCGGGTTTTGAGCGCCGATAGCTTCCATGAACCCGCCGATGCCACCCAAGTTGACGATGGCAACCACGGACACGGCCATCAGGCAGACCCACATCAGGATTCCCTGGACAAGGTCGGTGTAACTGCTGGCGAGGTATCCGCCGAGCGAGGAGTAGATCATCACCACGACAGCACCGATGACGGTACCCGTTACGACGGAACCGCCGAAGATCTGCTGGAAGATGACGCCGGTAGCGATGAATGCCGAGCCAAGGTAGACAATGTAGAAGATGATGATGAAGACCGCAGTTGCCGAGCGAACCGAATTGCTGCGGAAGCGGTTTGCGAAAAAGCCGGGCAGCGTGACCGACTCACCAGGCTCCTCCTGTCGCCAGTCGCTGACCTTGGCCGAGTACTCGCGAAGGCGGCCCGCCAAGAGTTTCCAACTGAGGTAGAACCCGAGCGTGAGGCCGATGATCAGCCAGATGTTCTGCATCCCGCTGATGTAGAAGGCGCCGGGTAGACCGAAGAAGACCCACTGACTAGAGTCCGTAGCTTTTGCGCTCAGCGCCGTGACGAACGTGCCCAGCCGACGACCGCCGATGGCGAAGTCGCCCATGTCGTTGTTCTTTCGGTATGCCCAGATTCCGATGGCCAGCACGGCGACGAGATAGAGAATGAAGACGATGATCGTCGATGGGTCTGCGGTGTTCGACATGATTTGAGACTCCGTTGTTCTGCTCTGCTGTGTCGCCGTGCGCGGGTGTGACGGCCTTGTCGATGGAAATCAACTGTATGGACACGCACGCGCATCAAACAGGGGTCTGGAACAAGAGTTGCCAGGGCCTAGCACCAGCCGAGCTTACGCTCACGCAAGGTCGAGTCGCCCGCACAAGACGAGGGCGTAGACTCACGGCGTGACCCTCGACGTCAGGACTCTGCGGACCATGCGGGCAGTGATGCTCACGGGTTCGTTCGCAGCCGCGGGGCGAGAGCTCGGGTACACCGCCTCGGCGGTCTCCCAGCAAGTGGCGGGGCTCGAGCATGCTCTGGGCATCCGATTGTTCGAGCGCGAGGCGAGCCGCGTCGTCCCTACCGAAGCAGCACAGTATTTGCTGCACCGCTCGGACGAAGTCTTCGACCTGCTCGATCAGGTCGAGATCGATATCGCGCGTCTTGGTGCCGGTCAGGCGGGACGCCTGCGGGTCGGGACGTTCAACTCGGCGGGAGGGCCGATTCTCGGCCGCGCAATCGCACGCTTTCTCGTTCGACGTCGGGATGTCGAAATCACGCTCGACGAGGGCGAGCCATACGAGCTCTTCCCCCGGGTCGCAGACGGAAGCCTCGATACCGCACTCGGCTTCCAGTACGATCTCGTGCCCTCCGCCTTTCCAACGAATCTTCGGCTGACGGAGGTGATGACGGAGAAACTCTTCATAGTCGCCCCGAAGAAGCACCGGCTAGCCAGGAAGGGCTCTGTTGGTCTCGATGAATTGCAGTCGGAAAAGTGGGTGGCGCATCGCGAGGAGACGCCCTCCCACCAGTGCCTGCTGGCGCTGTGTGGCACGCACGACTTCACACCGGACATCGCCTTCCGCAGTAACAATCTGGGTACGGTGCTCGGCATCGTTGAAGCCGGACTCGCCGTCGCCATGGTGCCTGAGATCTCGTTCAGAGACGCTTCCGACGGTGTCGTGGCGCTGCCGATAACGAATCCGCTACCGCATCGGCAGATCGTGTCTGCCGCGCGTGACGATGATACGAATCCGCTTTCCGAGGCGTTTCTCCTAGCGCTGCGGCGGGTTGCCGCAGCCTACGCGAGCAGCTCGTAGCGTCGGGGCACGCCACTGCCGTACTGTGGTTGTGCAATCGAGGAGGACGCATGCCGAATCGAACAGCCAACGGACTCCTGGCAGGATGCGCTGCTTTGGCCCTCTTCATTTCGGGATGCGCTGGTCCTTCCGACAGCGAGACGCCAAGTTCCGAGCTCACCGACATCGCTTCCGATGAAAGTTCGGAAACGCCCTCGTTACCCGACGAGCCGGAGGTCTTCGCGACAGGCCTTGAGGCGCCTTGGTCGATCACCTTCGTCGACGAGACGCCGCTGGTGAGTGAGGGCGACTCTGAGCGCATCCTCGCGCTCGACAACGACGGCAACGCCTCGGAACTTGCGGTCATACAAGACGTCGACGGCTGGGCCGAGGGCGGACTGCTTGGCATCGTGGCGCACGAGGAACATCTGT
>DXDC01000410.1 GCA_019115685.1 Candidatus Agrococcus pullicola | reverse complement strand
CCGCCACCGTCCCTGCCGCGGGTGCCGATCGCCATCACCAACGCCGCCGCAAGCGCCGCGCCGACGAGGGCGAAGAGCGTGAAGCCACCGGGGTTCGTGATGCCGAGTGCCGTGATCGCGATCAGCACCGCGACGGATGCCCCGGCGTTGACGCCGAGCAGGCCCGGGTCCGAGAGCGGGTTGCGCGTCAGGCCCTGCATCAGGGATCCCGCGACGCCGAGTGCTGCTCCCGCGAACGCCCCTATGACCGTGCGCGGAACGCGCTGCTGCAGCACGACGCTCGCGTCGTTGCTGTCCGTATCCGCGCCGATCAGAATCTGCCACACGGTGGCGGGGTCGACATCGCGGCTGCCGATCGCGAGGCTGCCCAGCGTCACGAGAGCAAGCAGTGCCACCGAAACGGCGGCAGTTATCACGCCTTTGGCGGCGGTGGTCACGACTGTCGTTCCGCCTGACCGTGCCGCCAGTACCCCATGAATGCGACGCGCTTACGGTCGACGCCCTGCTCGCGCACCAGCAGGCGTCGGATGGTTTTGATCGCCATGGACTCTCCCGCGATCCAGGCGTAGAACTCGCCATCGCTATCGGCTGGGCTCTCCCAGAGCAGTTCTCGGTCGACGTCGACGGGGTCGAGTTCCTGCTGCACCGGCGCCGCCGCAGCGGCGAGCACGTCCTGTGCACTCTGTGCCCACTGCCTGACCGCATCGATGAGGAGCGCCCCGTGCTCGGCATCCTTCCGCGGAATCCAGCGGATGCTCGCACTCGCTCGTGTCTTGATGTCGAAGACATCGCTCGCGTCTGGCACTTCGATGAAGGCGTCGACGCTGAAATAGGGCCCGAGCTGTTCGAGGATGCCCGCAATCGCAGGTGCGGCTGTTTCGTCACCTGCCAGCAGGACGCGCCTGGCGGTGCCGGGGTGCCAGTCGCTGCCGGAAGCGGAATGCTCTGACTGTTCGTCGGGGGCGACGATGACGAGTTCGTCGCCCTCCCGGGCGTTCTGCACCCACGCACTCGCGGGTCCGCCATCGCCGTGGAGCACGAAGTCGATATCGATCGTGCGCTGTTCCTGGTTCGGATAGCGAATCGTGTAGGTACGCATGCAGCCGCGCTCGTCAATGGGGAGCTCGCGCCAGTTGGCGTACCAGTTGCCCGAGCCGATGCAGGTCTCGTCGCGCTGACCGAAATCGCCGAGCGGCGTGTCGGCGTTCGGGATGACCAGCTTGATCCGTTGGTCGAGACCCGTGAGCCCGACCGTGTCGAACTCGTCGCAGCCGAACGTGACGCGGAGGAAGTTCTCGGCGATGAAGCGCTTGCCCATCACGCGAGTGACGAAGGGGCGGTACGCGGGCCTCGTGGATGTCTGCTGAACGGTCACCGCACAAGGTTAGGGTAACCTAACCGACTTTGTCGAGTGGTAGGCGCGTCAGGCTAGAGATCGAGCAGATCCAGGGCTTGCACCTTCCTGTGGCTGACGAGACTGCTCAGTATCACTGCGCTCTCCGTGCTCAGCACCTGCGGGCAACGGGAGATGTGCAGCAGCACTTCCTGCAAATGCAGAGTGTCGCGGGCAGCGACACGACACTGCACGTCGCCCTGCCCCGTGGATGCGAACGCTTCGATCACCTGCGGCATCGCGTCGAGATACGCTGCGACATCGGCGAGGTCCGACTGCTGCACATTGATCTCGACCCACGCCTGTACCTCGAACCCCAGTGACGCCAAATCGAGTTGTGTTTCGCGGCCGATGATGATGCCCAGATCCCACAGCCGATCGAGTCTCGTCTTGAACGTGGCCCTGGACACTCCGACATCCGCCGCCTGCTCGCTCATCGGTGCGCGGGGGCGATCGCGCAGGGCGCGAAGGATACGGCGATCGAGATCGTCGATCAGCTGTCGGGACTCACGCATGGTCGCTCCTCGGATGTGGGCGGCGGGGCCCGGTTCGCTGTCTTCATAGTCTAGCCAGTCGAGCGGCATTGTTGACAAAACGATAATTAATTATTCGCTTGGCTTGCAATTTGATATGGACAGTACGTACAGTTGACGCAATTCGTTCACACGATCTCCCATTAACCGGCCGACAGCGAGGCGCCATGAATTTCGGCATCACTATTGTCATCGCCCTGTATCTACTCGTAACGGGCCTGATCGTCCTCTGGCTGAGACGCCGCGTCAAGAGCGACACCGATTATCTGCTCGCTGGCCGAAAGCTCGGCGCCGGCCTCATCGCGGTCATGCTGCTCGCGATCAACTTCGGCGGCGCCTTCGTGCTCGGCACCAGCCAGGACGCCTACTCGGTGGGTTTCGCCGCAATCGGCTTCGCCATCGGCATCTGCGTCGGCTTGGTCTTCCTCGCGATCTTCGTCGCGAAGCCGATCCGAGGCAAGCCCTTCGTGACCGTCGCAGACTTCCTCGAGAAGCGCTTCGCGAGCAGTAGGGTGCGCGTCCTGGCGTCCGCGTTCTCGATTCTGGCGCTGACGGGCATCCTGGCCGGTCAGGTCGGCGCGGCAGCGTCTTCGCTCACCGCCCTCGGCCTTTCCAACACCTGGGGAGCGATCGTCGGCACCGCGCTCATCATCCTCTTCACCGTCATCGCCGGCATGTGGGGCGTTGCGATCACCGACGCGATCCAGTTCGTCGTCATCGTCGGCGGCCTCGTCCTTGTCATGTTCATCGCAGTTTCTGAAGCCGGCGGCATGACTGCCATCGCGGCTGCGTACGAGGGCACCGAGATCGATCAGCCCTTCAACCCGCTGAATCAGGGCTGGTCGTTCTTCCTCGGCGCAGCGCTGCCGGTCATCGTGCACAAGCTCGTGGGGCAGGACGTCATGCAACGCGTGTTCTCGGCGAAGTCCGCGAAATCGGCTGCCCTCGGTGCGGGCATCGCCGGCTTGCTCACCGCAGCCTTCGCGGTCGTTCCCGCCATCGCCGGCATGGCAGCACGCGCGATATTCCCCGATCTCGACCCCGACGTCGGCGTTGTTCCGGCGCTCATCAACGAGGTGCTCCCAGTGTGGGCGGCGGGCATCCTGATCGCGGCGATCATCTCGGCCGTGCTGTCGACCGCGGATGCGCTGCTCCTTGCGGCGGTCAGCAATATCTCGAACGACTTCCTCTCGAGGATGCGACGATTCCGCGAAGATTCGCGCCTGCAGCTGGTCTGGTCCCGCGGTCTCACCGTCGGTCTCGGCGGCATCGCGCTCTTCTTCTCACTGCTGGCGCCGGGCATCATTCAGGTGCTGACGATGGCATTCACCATGTACGGCTCGAGCATCTTCGTCTCATTCATGCTTGGTCTCTTCACACGCTTCGGCGGCGAGAAAGCGTCCATCGCGTCGATCGCCTTCGGCGCTGTCACCGCGCTGCTAGGACTCACCGGCATCATCTCCACGGGTCCGGTTCCGCTGATCGTCGTCGCTGTCGGCATCTCGCTGGCCGCGTACACGCTGACGGCCTTCATCTTCAGAGAGTGGGGCATGCGTAAGATCGACGATAAGACCGAGGAGATCCGCAGTGCCGGCTGAACGCGAGTGCGTAGTCGTCACAGGTGCGGGTTCTGGTATCGGCGCCGCCATCGCCGATCGACTTCTTGCCAAGGGTCACGACGTACGGAGACTCGACATCACCGGTGACAACCCGTTCGACGTTACGAGTGAGGCCGCGTGGGAGTCCTTGCCGGGCGATGGCTGCACCGGGCTCGTCCATGCGGCGGGCATCCGGATACGAAGCCCGCTCCCCGCGACGAGCGCGGAAGACTTCGCTCGCGTCCTTGACGTCAACGTCGTCGGTACTTTCCTGGCACTGCGGTGGACGGCACGCCGGGCACGAAGCGGGGCGGCGCCGAAATCCGTCGTCCTGCTGTCCTCGGCGACCGCACGCCGAACGGTAGAGCATCAGATCGCCTACAACGCGTCCAAGGCGGCGATCGAGTCGCTCACCCGCTCGGCTGCGCTCGAGTTGGCGGGCGACGGCGTCCGCGTAAATGCGATCGCGCCCGGCTCCATTCTCACTCCGATGACTTCCGCGGGGTGGGCAGATCGGCAGCATGCCGAGAGAATGGAGAAGGAGATTCCCGTCGGGCGTCCCGGTACCTCCGACGAGATCGCCAATATCGCGGAGTTCCTGCTCTCAGCCGAGAGCGGATACGTCACCGGCGCCGTCTGGACAGCGGACGGCGGCTGGTCGACATGAACCACGAGGAAAGGAAACCATGACCTACGATCCCTACGACGCTCTGCCGGACGTTGCCGAGTTCACCGTGACATCCACGTCCTTCACCGACGGCGCCGCACTGCCGATGCCGCAGGTGAGCGGCGTCATGGGTGCAGGAGGCGATGACAAGACCCCCCAGCTGGCCTGGGCCGACGCCCCCGAGGGCACTCGCAGCTTCGCCCTGACCTGCTACGACCCGGATGCCCCTACCGCCAGCGGTTTCTGGCACTTCGCAGCGCACGGCATCCCCGCGGATGTGACCTCGCTCGACGAGGGCGCTTTCACCCTGGATGCGGTGAGCGACGCCTTGGCCGACAGCGTACGCGTCCTCCGCAACGACGGCGGTGTGCGCGGATTCGTCGGCGCAGCGCCACCTCCCGGGCACGGCGACCACCGATACATGTTCGTCGTGCACGCGCTCGACGTGGAGAGCCTCGACATCGACGAAGGAGCCTCACCCGCGCTGCTCGGCTTCATGATGTTCGGCCACACGCTCGGCCGCGCACGAATAACGGGTATTTTCGGCCGATAGAAGCGCTACACCGGTGATTCCTCTCCGTGCTTCAGCGGTCGAACCCGGAGTGCGGAGAGGGTCTCACTGTAGGCAACCTGCGACACCGCCTTCCAGCCGAACTTGGCGAGCTGAATCCAGAGCGTGTCGCGGTTCATGTCGGTCTTGTTCCCCTTGTCGTAGATGATCCACACCGCGCGGACGCTCGCCAGATCTTCCATGTGCTTCGTCAGCGCGTCATCGACCTGCTGACTGTCTGCTGCGAAGATCAGCGCAACGTCGGCGTCGACCAAGTCGGTTCGCTCATAGTCGTCACCAATCGCGAACGATTCACCCGGCGCTTCTCCTTCGGGCCAAACCCAAAGGCCGCTGTCCGACCTGAGTTGCAGTTTCCGCGCCAAGGGCGTTGCGTCATTCATGAATCCGTCCTAACTCGCTCGAGTGTTTTCACCACTGCACCCAGTAAAGGGTTCAATTTCTTCCATCCACCGCGCAAGAAGAACCGAGCGAACTCGGCCCCGGGCCCGCGGAATCCTTCTTGCGAGAAGTCAAAGCGACACGAGCGCGGACCGAGTTCCGTCACGGTGAACGTCACGATCGTGTCGATCGGGCCTCCGCGCCACGACCACACCATCCGATGCGGCGGTTCAAGCTCGAGCACTTCCAAATGCACTGTGCCATCGAACATCGGCGCGGGCTCCGTGGTCATCGTGAAACGGTGCCCGACCTCAGCGCGGAAGTCGTTGGGCATGAGCCAGGCTTCGAGTAGCTCGCGATCGGTCAGCGCTCGCCAAAGCGTCGCCGCCGGCACGTCGAACTCCGCGGTTCGGTGAATGCTGCTCACTGCTCTTCCTCCGTGTCGATAGAAGCGAGAGTCTGCCCCAATCGCTCGATGCGTTCATCCCAGAACACTTCGAGCGTGGATATCCACTCCGTGATATCGCGCAATGGTCGGGTATCGAGGCGATACATCCGCTCTCGCCCGCGTTTCGTGCAGGTCACCAGCCCGACCGAACGCAGGGCAGCGAGGTGTTCCGAAACGGTCGGCTGCGACACCCCCACCGCGTCGACGAGCTCGGAGACCTTCCTGCCTTCGCCCGCGAGCGCAGTCATGATCGCTCTGCGACGGGGGTGCCCAATGGCACTGAAGACGTCGGGCGTGACTGGAGGTCTCGGCATAACTCCAGAATACATAGGTAAATACCGATATATCAACCCGTGATTCTCACTCGCCCGAGCCGCACCTGACCGTCACGAAACGCAATAATTGTGCGTTGGCGTGCAACATACGAGAGACTGGCAGCTGCAGTTATTCCGCCGTCGAGCAGTTGCGGCACTGCTTCAGGAGTTCCCTTGATCGATATCGAGCACGTTTCCCGTGTCTTTGGCACGGGCCCGAACGCTGTCACTGCACTGCAGGACGTATCACTGCACGTCCCTGCCGGCAGCATTTTCGGCGTCGTCGGCCAATCCGGCGCCGGTAAATCGACGCTGCTGCGCATGGTCAACGCCCTCGACCGCCCCGACGCCGGGCGCGTCCGGGTCAACGACCAGACGATTTCGAATGCCGACCCGCGCGGCACTGCAGGGCCGGGGATTGCCGGGGCTGCACTCGCCAAGGCGAGGCACGACATCGGCATGGTGTTCCAGCACTTCAACCTCGTGGGCAACCGCACGGTCGCACAGAACGTTGAATTCGCACTCGAAGCGACCGGCACTCCACGTTCCCGAAGACGACCCAAAGCACTGGAGATGCTCGACCTCGTCGGCCTCGCGCACCGCGCAGACGACCGCCCGGCCCAGCTCTCGGGTGGTCAACGCCAGCGCGTCGGCATCGCACGAGCCCTGGCGTCCGAGCCGCGCATCCTGCTAAGCGACGAAGCGACCAGTGCACTCGATCCCGAAACGACGCGACAGATCCTCGACCTCATCAAGCGGCTCTCCCGCGAGCTGGGGCTCACGGTCATGCTCATCACGCACGAAATGGATGTCGTCAAACGCATCTGCGACTCGACCGCGCTCATGGAGCACGGCCGCGTCATCGAATCCGGCACGCTCGAAGCATTGATCGGCACGCGAGCGAGCCGAGTCAGCCAGCAACTCTTCCCGGTCGGCGAGCATCCACCCGCACCGGGCAACTCCGTCGTCGACATCACCTACTCGGGGCTGGACTCGAACAACGCGGTCATCGCGCGAACCGCACGCGCACTCGATCTCGACCTGTCGATCCTCGGTGCCGCGATGGAAACCGTCAACAGTCGCCAGATGGGCCGCACAAGACTCGCCGTTCCCGGTGGGGATGAGCAGGCGCAGCGGGTCGTGGACGCTGTCAGTCGCCCTGGCATCACGGCTTGGATCGTCCAGGAGGACGCACGATGATCGACATCACCTCCCCCGAATTCTGGCCCGAGCTGTTCTGGACCCTGCTCGCCGGCACCTGGGAGACCATCTACATGGTCGGTATCGCCATGATCATCACCCTCATCGTCGGGCTCCCGTTGGGCATCGTGGTGGTCGGCACGGAGAAGGGGCGTTTCCTCGAAGCCCCGTTCGGGCAGCGCTGGCTCGGCGCCACGCTACACCACACGATCACGTTCATCGTGAACCTGGGGCGGTCGGTGCCGTTCATCGTACTGATGATCGCGTTGATTCCCGTGACGCGCGCACTCCTGGGCAGCTTCGTCGGAACCGGCCCGGCCATCCTGCCGCTCACCGTCGTCGCGATTCCATTCTTCGTCCGCATCGTCGAGATCGCCATCCGTGAAGTCGACCCCGGCCTGTTCGAAGCGGCAGAGTCACTGGGCGCCTCGCGCTGGCTGACGGTACGCCGCGTGATCATGCCGCAGGCAACGCCCAGCATCATCCTCGGCTCGGCGACGACACTCACATCGATCATCAACTTCTCAGCGATGGTTGGTGTAGTCGGCGGCGGCGGACTCGGCCAAGTGGCCGTCACCTACGGGCAACAGCGCTACTCGTGGGTGCACATCGTCTTCGTGATTCTGATTCTGTTCGTATTGGTGCAAGCGATTCAGGGCGTTCTGACCGCTCTCGCAAAGCACTACGGCCTCCCCGTCCCGCGACGACGCTGGTTCGGACGCCAACGCGATGCCCAGGATGCGCTCCTGGCATCCGAAGCGAACATCCCCCACGAAACACCAACTGACACCTCTGTAGAAGGAGACCGGAAATGACCAAGCGCAACCTGCGCCGCATCGCCACGGCGATCACCGCATCCGCTGCCGTTATCGCACTCGCCGCCTGCTCGAGCGGAGCGGACGGCGGCGACGAGCTCGAGACGATCCGCGTCGGCGCGCTACCCGTGCCGGCCGGCGACATGCTGCAGTTCGTCGACGAGAATCTCGCCGAAGAAGCCGGCCTCAGCATCGAGTACGTCGAGTTCAACGACTACAACACGCCGAACCCTGCGCTCACGGACGGTTCGACCGAGGCCAACCTCTTCCAGAACACCGACTTCATGGACACCTACAACGAGCAGGCCGGCGGCGACCTCGTTTCGATCGGTGACGTGTATCTGCCCGCTGCCGCGTTCCACTCGCGCGAGTACACCAGTTTCGACGATCTGCCCGATGGCGCGACCATCGCTGTTCCGAACGACCCGACGAACGAAGGTCGGGCCCTGAAGATGCTCGCAGCTGCCGGCCTCATCGAAGCGACGGACGACATGCACAACCTCGATGGCGTGACTTCGAACCCGCGCGGTTTCGAATTCCTCGAAGTGGAGAATGCGACTCTGCCGCTCGCACTCGACGACGCTGACGTGGCGTTCGTGACGGCGGCCTTCGCAATTCCCGCCGGCCTCACGGCAGAGACGGCGATCCTGACAGAGACCGAAGACTCCGACTACTACAACGCTCTCGTCACGACGTCCGATCTCGCCGACGACCCCGCACTGCAGACGCTGTTCGAGCTGCTGACCTCGCAGGAGACCGCGGACTTCATCAACGAGAACTGGGAAGGGCTGATCATCCCCGCGACCGGCGAGTAGTGCTGCTCCGCGGTGATTGAATGGACTGGTGCAGATTCATAACGTCAACCTCCGCGGCTTTGCTTCAGACAACTACTCCGGTGTGCATCCCGAAATCCTCGAGGCCATCGCAGCGGCCAACGACGGACATCAGTCCGCCTACGGCAACGATGCGTACACGGAGCGGCTGCAGGATGTGCTGCGCCAGCACTTCGGACCCGCCGCGCAGGGGTACCCCGTCTTCAACGGTACGGGGGCGAACGTCATCGCACTGCAGGCGACGCTTCCCCGCTGGGGCGCGGTCGTAGCGGCGTCGACCGCACACATCCACGTCGACGAGTGCGGCGCCCCGGAGCGGGTCGGCGCCATGAAGCTCCTGACAGTGCCGACACCGGACGGCAAACTCACCCCAGAGCTCGTCGACCGGGAGGCGTGGGGCTGGGGTGATGAGCATCGCGCCCAGCCGCTGACGGTTTCGATCACCCAATCGACCGAGCTCGGCACGCTCTACACGGCTGACGAGATCCGCGCGCTCGCCGACCACGCGCACGATCACGGGATGCTGCTGCACGTCGACGGCGCCAGGTTGCCGAACGCGGCGGTCGCGCTGGAGAGCGGCTTCGCCGAGTTCACGACGGATGCGGGGGTCGACATCCTCTCGCTGGGTGGCACCAAGAACGGAGCGATGGGAGCCGAAGCCGTTGTCGTGCTGTCGGACCGCGTGCCCGACGGTCTGGTGTATCTGCGCAAGATGAACATGCAGTTGGCCTCGAAGATGCGGTTCATCTCGGCGCAGCTCGTCGCGCTCTACGGCGGCGACCTGTGGCATCGGAACGCCTCGCACGCGAACGCGATGGCGGCCCGTTTGCGAAGCGCTCTCGAAGGAGTCGACGGTGTCGAGTTCGCGCAACTCTCGCAGGCGAACGGCGTGTTCGCGCGATTGCCGGAAGGCGTCGCCGATCGCGTACGCGAGCACTTCTTCTTCTACGACTGGGACGCTGCTGCCCGCGAGGTGCGCTGGATGTGCAACTTCGATACTCGCGAAGAGGACATCGACGCGTTCGCCGCGCTCGTGCGGGACGCTGCCGGGGCCTAGCCCTACGCCCTGACCGGGCTCTGCGGGAATCGCGCAAACCACTCGCGAAGAGCTGCGGCTACCGCGGAGCGGTCTTCGTAGGGAGACAGATGCCCCACGCCCTCGAGCACGACGACGTCCGGGGACCCAGGAAGCCTGGACTGGAGTTCGTATGCCTGCCGAAGGGGAATCCAGGGATCGTCTCGGCCCCAGCCGATGCGCGTCGGGCAGCGCGTGTCGGCCAGAGCCTCTGCTACCGGGCGGGTGTCGGCAGCGCTGAGCGCGGCGATCTGTTGGTAGAACGCCAGCTGGCCGGTGGAGTCCAGCCAGGGAGATGCAAGTGCATCAATGTCCCGCGCTGACAGATTCCGCGCGGCAGCGCCGACAATGTATTCCTTCACCAGCGCGGCGTGGAGATTCGCAGGAAGCTGGGCGAAGACGTCTGCGTTTTCCGCCACCAGCTGGAAGAAAGGCGACCCCCACGGGTCGAGCGTGACGACATCCCACAGGAACAAATCGGCGTACTCGATCCCGTGCAACAGGTGCGCTCTGAGAGCGACTGCGCCGCCGATATCGTGCGCGACCACATGAGGCCGTTGAACACCCCAGATCTGTATAAGTGAGACCAGACGCTGCGCCTGCGTCGGCAGGTCAGTCGCCACTGTCGGCCCCTTCTCCGAGTCACCATAACCTGGCATGTCCCAGAGGAATACCCGATAGTACCGACTCAACTCACGCGCGACACCGCCCCAGACCTGCGCGGACCATGGCGTGCCGTGACACAGGACAACGTCGCCGATCGCGGGGCCCGCAGGCGCCAGAATCCGTGTGGCGATGGATGTCCCGTCAACAACGACGGGAATCGATTCAGGCAGCAACGGCTCGTGTGTCAGCATGGGACAACACTAGAACCTCAGGTCGACCTGAGGTCAAGGCGGAAGGAGGAGCGTCCTTGAAGATCGGGGAGGTTGCCAAACGGGTCGGCGTCGACGTTCACGTGCTACGGCACTGGCACGACATGGGGGTCGTCGTGCCCGACCGTGCCGAATCGGGCCATCGGATCTACACGGAGGAACACATCCGCCGTCTTCGCATCGTTCAGTCCTGCCAGAGTGTCGGCATGAGCCTTGCCGAGATACGGCTGGTGCTGCACAGGGACGAAGAGGGACGTGCCGAGATCATCGATCTGAGACTGCGGTGGATCCGCTTACAGCGAGCTCAACTGGAAGACGCGGAGAAGTTTCTCGAACATGTCATCGGCTGCACGCACGACTTCCTCACTCGATGCTCGGACTGCACGAAATACGCTTCGAAGGACTGGTCTGCGAATCACCAAGCCGGTCGCGCCGACAGCCTCATGACCAACAACAGCTAGTTGTTCTTGCTGTCCTTGGCCCGGATGAGATCCAGGGCGAGCATCCCGCCGATGAGTGCGAGCTTCGCAGCGGGAGGCGTCGGCACACTGAAGAGCAGCGCATAGCGGCTGTGCCCGAGAAAGCCTCGGCCGAAGCCCGCCCACTTCCTCGTTGCTTCGGCGACCGTGTGCCCATCGATCGAGAATTGGATGTCGAAGTCGAACAGCTTGCCGTGCAATTCGATGACCGGGCCGTCGACGACCTCCACGTCGACCCGTTTGTGAATGAACGTGAACCGTTTGCGCACATTCGCCAGCAGTGAGCCGTCGCTGAGGTGAACCTCGAACTTGTCGAAGCCGAAGTTGACCGGATCGGTGACGACTGCGAGTGGCGTCCCGTCGAGATCCTGCAGCGTCAGTTCGCGACTGCCCATGAAGAATCTGCCGGCCGCGGAACCGCCCGTGGCGACGTGACCGATGACCCTCTCGTGCTCGTCGAGAATGTCGAAATCATTCGACATGAAGTTCGTCCGCTGCTGCATGATCATCGTGTCGTGATCGAGGAGGGACGAGGGCCCATTCTGCTCCATACGGCCAGCATGCACGCTCCACACCGGGAAAGGCTGAGCGTCAGCCCAGAGGACGAGACACTACGCCGTCGCGGCCAGACTCCCGGATTGCAGTTGCTGCACTGTCTCATGCACCGCCGCTTCGAGTGCCTTGGCGAGATCCTCGAAACCGAGCTCGGACGTCGCGGGGGTCGCACCGGGGTCGGTTTCGGCACCCGTGCTCGCCGCGCCCTCGGAACGCACAGCCGGTACGTGGATGAATGTGCCCGGTACTTCCAGGCCGGCGACGAGGTAGGCGATGTAGTTGCAGACGAACCTGCCCGCATCGTCGCTGACGTCGCTCGCGACACCGGCGCCGCGGACGGCATCTGCAATCGCTTCGACATCGAGCGTCGACTCGCGGAACTTCTGGCCGCCCTCGAAGATTTCCTGCGCTCGCGGCTGCAGTCCGGCGTTGTCGGGGATGCGCGCGTCCATGTCGTTCACCGCTCGCGACTCGGGGGTCACTGACGTGCGGCCGCCCGCCTCTCCGACCGCGATGACAGCATCGGGTCTGTACCGGGCGACGAGTTCGTGCAGCACGGTGCCGGCAGTCCCGAACGCGACGGGCAACGCTCCCGTCACGAGTTGCACGCTGTCGTCGGACCATCGCCCATCGAGCATGTTGACCGACGTGATGCTGGCGTTCTCGGTGTCGTCTCCGAACGCCTCGAAACCTGTTACGAGGATGCGCATGCCCACCATTGTGTCAAGCGATCACCGAACCGGTTCCTGCGAGTGCGGACTGTCGGATGCGCCGCCCACTACGCAGGGCAGCCCGGATCATCCGGGAATGCTTCGCAATCCCCGCGGGTCAGCCGAGTCTTGACCCAGTAGATACTGATCGGCACATCGTTCGTCGCGACGGTGACAGTACCCTGCACAATCACCTCGAGCCCGTCGATTTCGACGATCGGTGCATACTCGATCACGGCAGAGACTACATAGTCGCCGGCCACGCGATAGATGTGCGATGTCACTGTCTCCGACATGTACTCGGATTCGCCCCAGGCATCGCCCTGATCTGCACTCGTCACGACGGTGCCGTCGCCGTAGTCGATCGTGATGCTCACGGGAATCCACCGGATCGTGACCGGCATATCGAGAATCTCACCCTCGGTGGTCTGCTCACCCGAGTCGGAATACACGTTCACGGGCTTGCCGACCAGACCCCAGCCGTCGGGCTCCACGACGATGTTCGGCGCATCGGGTACGAATCGCTGCACATCTTCTATCGTTACCGGCCGAACTTCCGGCTCGTCAGGGTCCTCCGGGTCATCTCGGTTGGACGGATTGATCATGATGTAGCCATTCGTGGCGCACTCGGAAGCGGTGTCCTCATGCGGGTTGCATCGATGTTCTTCGAACATCCGCACAAATGGGTCCTCGCCAACGCTGTCACCGATGACCCCTGATTCGTTCGAATCACCTGGATCGCCTGGAGTTGTCCACTCCCCATCAACGACAACTGCGTCTCCAACTACATTCGCATCTGTTGAGTCCTCATCTTCGCCAGATTGCGACAGAAGCCCATCGCTTCCGGGCATCAGAATTCCGAGAGAAAGGATGACGGCTGTTAAAGCACGCATAGTTCTTCACTCACTTCCGTCAAGAGCTCCTCTTGATCAATTTGAAGGTGGGCCTGGTCCTCTGACAAGAGGAATGTGACCACTCCAGCTGAACGCTCTGGTGCATCAGGCTGTATCACTTGTTCACCATCCTGATCCGTGAAAATCAGAGATGTATTGTCTAAACAAACAGTCGCGTTCAGCGTCCCAGCAGCCTGGTCGTCGTCCGGCTGAGACAGTTCGATACCGAGCAGACGCTGCGCTCCGCTGACGGTGATCCCTTCTGGAAAATCAGTGACGTAGATGCGCTCAACACCCCGAAGATAAGACTCCGTGGCCCAACTCGTCAGCGACATGTAGTCGTTTGAGCCCAACGAACGTAGTTCCTCCAGGTCATCTAGAAACCCCTGATAAGCACGCTCCGCTTCAGCAAGCAGTTCTTCGTCGGACATCTCGTCGAGTTCCAGAACATCCCCGTCGCCCTCACCGACCTCTTCGTTCTCGACGGGCGGCACCGAAAGCGAAGGGTCGGCGGTGTCGTCAGGAACTGTGTCCTCGCCCGAGCATCCCGCCAGCGCGAGTGCTCCCGCGAGCATGAGCCCGGCTATCCTCTTTGATCCCGATCGCATGCCGACAGAGTAATCTGCTTCCCTGCAACTTCGCCAGAAGTTATCCACAGCCCCGCGTCAACACACGGCATCAACCACACGTACCGCAGGGCAGGATTCCGATTCGGTGTAGGGCTTGGGTCGGAATACCTGCATAATTCCGACCGAACCCGTGAACTGAACGAAACAACAGGGACATCAGCCGAGATGCAAGCACCGTAACGCCGCAACTCAGCACCACAGCCGTACTCAATGGCCCAGTGCCTTCGCAAGCGTCAGTGCCAGATTGGTGCGATCGCGAACGCCGATCTTGCGCAGCAATGCCGAGACGTGGTTCTTGACCGTGCCCTCGGCGAGATGCAGCGCATCCGCGATCTCGGTGTTCGTCGCTCCCTGTGCGACAAGGGCACCGACCTTTCGTTCGGTCGCTGTGAGCACTGCCAGCGCGTCGTCCGCTTCGTCGCGTCGGCGCAGGTGCATCGCGATGCGCGGATCGAGTACGAGGCCTCCCTCCGCCACCGCATGAATCGACTCTTCGAGACGTTCGGCACCGACGTCCTTCAGCAGATAGCCCGACGCACCTGCATCGATGAGTGCACCGACGAGCTCCGCGTCTTCGAACGTGGTCAGCACCAGCACCGGAATCTCTGGATGCGCATCAGCCATCGCTCGCACGAGGGCGAGCCCGTCCATTCCGGGCATTCGCGCATCGGTAACGACGACATCGGGTTCTGCAGCAGGAATCACGGCGAGCGCTTCACGACCGTCGCCCGCCTCACCGACCAGTTCGACGCCGACGAACGTTTCGAACACGAGCTTCAACCCGCGTCGCAGAAACTCGTGGTCATCGACGATCACGACGCGAATCTCGTTCATGAGATCACCCCCGGTAGCCGCAGCTCAAGACCAAATCCACCGTCGATACCACCGTACGGTGTAGCGGTCACGGTTCCGCCGAGAGCTGCAGCTCTCTCGGTTAGCGACGGTATGCCGTATCCGGTTTCCGCTTCTCCTCCCCGACCGTTGTCTTCGAGCGCGACCGTGACGTCGCCGCCGTCGATTTCTACCCGCAGCCGTGCGAACGTCGCGCCCGAGTGCCGTACGACATTCGTGAGGGCTTCTTGCACGAATCGCACCATCAGCAGCCCCGCATCCCTGGTCGGTTTACCCGATCCGCTTCTGACGAAGTCGAGCTCGAGACCCGTCGAATGGAACGACTCCGCGATCGCCCGCAGCGACCCGAGCGGATCCTCGGTATCGGTGCTGACGGGATGCATCGCGCGAACGACTCGACGCATCTCGTTCAGGGCCTCGCTTGCTGTGGCTCTCGCACCGAGGATCTCCTCGCGAGCGCGCACGGGGTCAACCTCGACCATCCGGGAACTGAAGTCCAGGCTCATCCCTATCGAGGTGAGCCGATGCCCCAGCCCATCGTGCAGGGCGGCCGCAACTCGCGCTCGCTCCTCGGCGACTACGAGATCCTGCTCTGCTGCCAGTCGCTGCCGCAACTCACGATTCGCGATCTCGAGATCGGCCAGCGTGGCACGGCGCTCCTGCTCGGTCGCAGTGATTCTCTTCAAAAGGAGGGCGAGGTAGATACCGAGTCCGAAGATGAAGACCGCGCCAGCCGCTTCGCCCAGTGCTCTGGCGAGATGCGAGCCGCTTGCGAGGTGCGTGGTGAAGGTGAAGCCCCCGAGCAGTACTGCGAGCACACCGCTGATGAGCGGCGCAAACTCGAAGCACAGCGCGAGCAGAGCCGCCCAGACGATGCCGACGCTCGTGATCGAATTGGCGAGTATGAAGCCCGCTACGGCCAACGTCGCAATCGCCGCCGCCAATACGCGCGAACTCTTGCCGGCATGGAACCGCCTCAGCCACCAGAAGCAGAGTGGCCCGAACGCGATTCCGACTGCCAGTCCGGGAAGGTAGACCCTGGGGTCATCGTGCATCAGGAACGTCGAGAAGTACATGACGAGCGTTAGGGTGAGCCCGATCCGCAGTGCGCTGTCGCTCACCGATCGATCGGGCTCCTGCGCTGCTCTGGGTTCGGCGGCCGCGGTATCGGCCGTGCGCACATTGGTTTCTCGCTGCTGGGCCATGTTTTCAGCGTAATCGGGCGTTTCTCCTGCAGAGCGTGACCCCGGTCACCTCTAGCCGTGACAGATGGCGCTTCGGGGGATGACCGTCGCACCTCGTGCGCATACAGCTGCGTTTCTACCGTGATAGGTGTGAATACCGCAACGACCCCGGCGCCCCCGGCCGGAACTCACCGAATCGACACCGATCCCCTCGTCGCCCAGCCTCGCCTGCCGCTTCGCTGGTGGGGCCTCGGCATCCGGTTCGCGGTGGCAGTGGCAATGCTGTTCGGGCTCAACTTCCTGTCGCCGCTCGCCTTCATGCCGCTGTACTCGGCTTTCGAGCACGATGAGGGCGTCCTATTCCTGCTGGAAACCGTTCGTTACGCTTTCGTGCTTGCAGCCACCGTGGGGCTCGTTACTCTGTGGATGCGTCTCATCGAGCGGAAGCGGCTCAGGGATGCGGGATGGGTCGTGAACGCTCGAGCCTTCGGCTGGCTCCTCGCCGGGGGCGGCATCGCCGGGGCCATCATGGCGCTGCTCTTCGCCATACGCTCCGTGACCGGTCTGCCGATCTTCGAAAGCAACGAGAGTTTCTCGGGCATGATCGCATCGGCTCCGCTGTGGGCGGTACTGCTCATCCTGTTCGGCATGGCCTTCCTGTCGCAGGGGATTCCCGAAGAACTGCTGTTCCGGGGCTGGCTCTTCAACATCGTGGTCCACCGCCCGTGGTTGGCGTTCTGGTGGACGACCGCCACGTTCACCATCATCCATCTGTTGTCCGACGGCGGTCAGCAATACTGGTACGACTATCTTGCCTACCTCGCCATCCCGTTCGGTTTCGGCGCCCTTGCAGGTTCACTGGTACTCCTGACCGGATCCATGTGGATCGCCGCTGGCATCCACAGCGGTTTCCATGCCAGTCACTACTCGATCGTCCTGCTGACGGGTCAAGCCTTCAACCCTGCGGCGTGGGCCAACCTTGCGATTGGTGCCGCTTTCCTCGTTCCTACGGTTCTCGTACTCTTGGTCTGGCACCGCCGGCGAACTCGAGAGGGTTGAACAAGACGTATCCCGCCCCACTGGAACATCCGGGAGGGCGGGATACGATGCATCGTCTCAAGTGGCGAGTGGTTCAGCGAACCTCGGCTCTCCGTGTCAGAATCGCCCAGACGATTGCGGAGACGACGGTGATTCCGGCCAGTACGCTCATCCAACCGCCCCATCCGAAGCTCACAAGTGCTTCGAGCATGCGCAGTACCTGTTCCCAAGGTGTTATGAGCCCGATACCGAACGCCAGTACCAGCAGGATCAGCATCACGCCGCCGAGCCAGGACAGCCCCGTCTTGCCCCACCGGTTCCAGACGGCACCGATCATGGCGCAGAAGCACATGCCCGCGAGCGCGATCAGAAAGGTCTGCGCGGCTGTCTGCCACCAGGGCCCCGTGCTCGTGTGCACGGTGTCGAACATGCGCACACCCATGCCCCAGCCGCCGGTGGCGATTTCGATCACTTTGCCGATCACGACGATCGTGCTGATGGATGCCGCCATGATGACGAACATGAGCCCGGATCCGATAGCCCATTCACGGCGTGTGATCCCCATGCCGAGTGCGAACGACAGGTGCTGCCCCATCGTCGCGAATCCGATGCCTATGCCGATGCCTAGCAGCGTCCAGACGGCTCCGTTGTACTGCATGCCCTCCCAGAGTGCGTCTCTTTCGGCGCCGACGATCGTCGCGATGATCCCGACGAGCGCGATGACCACCATGGCGATGCCGACGACGATCACCGGTGCCAGGAACGTTCCCTTCCTGTCGGCGAAGTGCACTCGCAATACGTTATTAATGCGTTGCATGATTCCCCCTATGCGTTCTGCCGAGCGCGACGTTCCTGCCGCGCCGACTCTGTGAGTGCGACGAATAGATCCTGCAGTGAAGCCGGCTGGCGTTCGAGCTTCAGCTCGGACGCTCGCTCCAGCAGCGGTCGCGGCACCTGGCCGCGCACGACGATGGTGGAGAGCCCGCCGACGTCGGTGCGTTCGAGAACTTCGACATACTCTGCGAATTCGTCGATGGCCGTACGGGTGCCTGAGAACGAGCTCGCGGCATCCGCCAGCTCCTCGACCTCGTGGCGCATCAGCAGCTTGCCGTTGTCGATGACCGTGACGGTTTCGAGCAGCGGCGCGATCTCATCGATGTGGTGCGATGAAATCACGATCGTGCGAGGATGCTCGCTGAAGTCGCGCAGCAGTTCGTCGTAGAAGTTCTTCCTGGCGACGGCGTCGAGGCCGAGATACGGCTCGTCGAAGAACGTCAGCTCGGCCCGCGACGCGATGCCGACGATGATGCCGATGGCGCTCAATTGACCGCGGGACAGCTTCTTGATCTTGCGATCGGTCGGCAGCTCGAAGACGTCGACGAGGTGCCTCGCCGTTTCCTCATCCCACCCGCTGTGGATGCCCCTTGCGACGGTCAGCACGTGTTCGGGCGTGAATCCGTCCGGATACACCTGCCCCTCCTGGATGAAGCAGACTCGCCGCAGTACGTCTGCGTTCTCGACAGGCTCTTCGCCGAAGACGCTGATCTGGCCTCCCGTGGCGAAGAGCTGCCCTGTGAGCAACTGCATCAGCGTTGTCTTACCGGCACCGTTACGGCCAAGAAGGCCGTGGATGCGGTGCTGCTCGAACTCGACGCTCAGCTCGTCGACGGCTGCGACAGCCTTGTATCGCTTCGAGACATTCTTCGTCTGAATGACGGTAGTCATGAAAGCTCCTTTTCGATGGCCGTGATGAGTTCCTCACGGGAAAGTCCAAGTTGTTGCGCCGCATGAATCATGGGCGTGATGAATTCGGCTGCGAACGACTCGCTGCGGTCTCGCACGAGTCGATCGCGGGCTCCGACGGCGACGAACATTCCGATTCCTCTTCTCTTCACCAGCACGCCCTGCTCGACGAGCAGCGTCAGCCCTTTGCCGGCGGTTGCCGGATTGATGCGCAAGTGCCTCGCCAGTTCGTTCGTCGATGGAACGGCTGTGTCTTCGGGGTAGGTGTCGTCCAGAATGCCCTCGGCGATCCGGTCGGCGATCTGCATGAACAGCGGCCTGCTGTCGTCGATCATCGTTCCTCCCCTGTTGTTATTGCTGGGCGGATGCGCGAGATCCGCCGGTCACAAGTCGCCAGATGCCGCGCCATCGAACCACTTGGTTG
>DXDC01000047.1 GCA_019115685.1 Candidatus Agrococcus pullicola | reverse complement strand
GTCGTCGAAGCGCTTTGAGTGCGGGGTTTGGGTCGGAATTTCGCAGAATTCCAAGCCAAACCCCGCACTGAGCACGTCCCGTTCATCGCCAAGGGGAGCATCCCAATACGCTCGGGTCGAGTTCCCGAAGGGATCGCCGGCCGCCAAAGGTGCCCGGATTTCACGTCACGATATCGTCGGGCGCTCTCGCTCGGGTGCCCGCACGAACAAGAGCAGCACGAAGCCGATGGCGAGCACGAGCGCGATGCCCAGGATGCCGTAGAGCGTCTGGTCGGCGAAGGCGGCGATGAAGACCGCCCAGAGTGCGGAGGCCATCCAGCCGGCGGCGCGTCCCGTCGTCGCGTAGAGGCCGAAGAGCTCACCTTCGCGCCCTTCCGGTGTGACGCGAACCAGGTACGACCGCGAAGCGGCCTGGGCGGGGCCGACGAGGCCTGCGAGCAGGATTCCGGCGCTCCAGATCACCGGCGTGCCACCGGCGGCGCCGAAGAACACCGTCAGGCAGCAGAGCACGAGACCGCCGACCGCAACGAGGATCACCGGTTTGGGGCCGAAGCGGTCATCGAGTCTGCCGGCGAAGATCGTCGAAACACCCGCGACCAGATTGAGCACGATGCCGAAGATCACGAGATCGGTGAAGCCGAAACCGAACACCTGTCCGGCGATGACGGCACCGAAGGTGAACACGGCGCTCAGGCCGTCTCGGTAGACGGCGCTCGCGGCGAGGAACCAGACGGTGTGGCGTGACTCCCGCCATAGCCGCACGATGGTTTTGACGAGTTCGGCGTAGCCGGCGAAGAAGTTGACTTTGCGGCTGTCGGGGGTCGCGGGCGGTTCGGGAATCGCCACGAGGACGGGAATCGAGAAGGCGACGGTCCAGATCGCCGCGCCGAGTGCAACGATCTGGAACGTCATCGGATCTTCGCCGTCGAGAACGCCGGTGAAAATCGCGGCGACGACCAGTGCCAGCGCGAAGATGCCGCCGATGTAGCCGAACCCCCAGCCCAGACCGCTGACACGGCCGACAGTCCGCTTGGTCGAGACCGAGACGATGAGCGCGTAGTAGTTGACGGCGGCGATCTCACCGAAGACGCTGCCGGCGGCGATCAGGGTGACGCCGAGCCAGAACAGCGCGGGGACGCCGTCGACGAAGAACATCCCGAGCTGGGCGAGCACGAGCAGCCCTGTGAATACCGCAAGCATCGTCTTCTTGCGGCCCGCGGCATCCGCACGCTGCCCCAGGACGGGGGCAAGCAGCGCGATGAGCAGGCCGGCGGTGGTGATTCCCCACCCCAGCTCTGTTGCGAGGCGCCCGAGCCCGCCACAGTACTGGGTCAGGGCGTTCTCACCGCCATCGCAGTTCAGTCGGCCGCCATCGGGCTGGACTCCGCTGGCAGCGAGATCCGGGTCCAGGAAGAAGTACGAGGTGAGGAAGCTCGGTACCCAGACGAAGGTCAGCAGCACCGTGTTGAACGGTTGCGTTGCCCAGTCCCACAGTGCCCAGGCGTATACCTTGCGCTTCGGGATGCGGGGCTCGTCCGCTGGTTCAGGCATCGCTGCCGGCTGCTCGGGGGTGCTCACATCAGCAGCCTATTCCGCCGATGTCACGAAATGGTGAAGAAGGCACGAATTCTATTCGTGGTCGTTAGACGATGAGCGCGATAAGGAGTGCGATCACGACGGTGTTGAACAGGAACGCGACGATCGATTGCGCGGTGACGGTCCCGCGTGCCCGGGATGAGGTGAACTGGATGTCGCCGGGCCCGAAGGTCGTGTTGATCTGCGCCGCCACGTAGATGAAGTCTCGGAGTCGCCGACGGTCGTCTCCTGAAGAGCCTTCCGGGAAGCGGAACCCCTCACCCATGGCCCACATTCTTGCGTATTCGAGTGAGAAGACTGTCAGCAGCGCCAGCCATGCGCCGACGAGGCAGACGGCTGCTGCGAGCTTGAATGACAGGCTGTCTCCGAGTGCTCCGGCCACCAGCAGTCCGACGACACCGAACAGCGCTACTCCGACGATAAACGTCGCCCAGGCCGTAGGTGTGTTCGTTAGCGATTTTTGCGGTCGCGTTTGGATGAGCCTTTGACGCAGGGTTTCTCCCTTGAGCCCGCGGTGCCACAGGAGAGTCACGGCGAGAAAAATGGGTCCCCAGAATGCGTAGACGAGCAGAGGAGGCATGAACGAGTTCATGATTTCCATGGCCATTTCGTTCTCTGCACTGACTCCGGCCCTGGCATGCCAGAAGGACAACGCGACGCCGAGCACGGCTGCGACGAGAGCCGACACCACCTGCTGCCACCAGTCTTGTTGGTACCAACGGACCGGCTTTGCGCGGGATGTCGAGTTCGGGTGAACTTTGTGAGGGTCGTCCGAGCGCGTATCTTCTTCAGTCAGTGCCTGGCGCGCCAGCCCCAATGCCGCGACCGTGTCGACGTCGCTGATCTCACCGGTGGCGCACTTCCGCAGCGCTTCCTCGAGCGGAATATGCTCGATGCGGAGGATCCCCTCCTCAGCCTGGTGCTCGCTGGCCTTGTCGCTCTGCTCCAGCTCAGTTGCCAGGAAGATAGGGTGCTTCGCCCGAGCAACACCGTTCAGCCCGTCGAGTGACGCCAGATGCTGCCACGTATCGGCGGTGAAGCCCGTCTCTTCGAGAAGTTCGCGTTTCGCAGCTTCGAGGGGCTCTTGGTCGTCGAGGCCTCCGGCCGGCACTTCGAGGGATTCGCCGGTAGTGTGCCGGTCGAGTCGCACGAGCAGCACGTTCTGTCCTTCGTCTATGGGGACGATGAAGGATGCGCCGCCCGTCTCTACGACTCCGTACAGCCCGTCGGAGCCGTCGGGTCTGACGACCTCCTGTTCGCGAACGCGAATCCACGGGTTCTCGTACGCGATGCGCGTCTTCTTCACCGGCCAAGCCACGCCATCAGTCTAAGACGCAGCAACG
>DXDC01000409.1 GCA_019115685.1 Candidatus Agrococcus pullicola | reverse complement strand
CACGACGACGATCTGCAGCGTATCGCCGACTTCGAGCCAGCGGACGTCCGCAGGTTCTTCCGTCTCGAGGTCGTCTTCGCCGACAAGATCCTCTGCTTCAACGGGTGTAGCCCATTGACCCTCTTGTTCGGTCGGTTCAACGGTTACCGTAGGTTCGGGGCTCGCTGTCTCCGTCTCCGTTTCGGTCGGCGCGTCTTCCCCTCCGCCGTTAGCACCGCAACCTGCCAGGACGAGTGCGGCGATGGCTGCAATCGGGATCGCTGCTCTACGCATGATGAACTCCTTTCGTCGATGCTGCCCAGTCGAGCAATTCACGACAGAGGGGTCAACGCCCTTGACGGAGCTTTGATGGGATGCACAGGTCGTGCTTCAGCCACGCTTGGCTTCACGCAGCAGATACCGGCGACGTACACTGGACTCCATGCTCGATCGTCCCTCGCCGCTCCCCATCGGTCCCGAGTCGACGCAGATGCCGGGGGGAGAATACGTGCGGGAGCGCCACGACGAGGGTTCCAGGAACCGGAAGCGACCGGAGATTCCCGAGCCTCTCGGCGTACCCATCTACGACAACCATGCGCACATGGAGATTCAGGACGGTGAACCGTTCGGTTACGATGTCGCGCTCGAATGGGCAGCGCGAGCCGGTGTCGCGGGTGTCGTGCAGGTGGGAGGGGATGTCGAATCCAGCCGCTGGTCCGCGCAGCTCGCGGAGCAGGAACCTGCCGTGCTCGCAGCGGTTGCGATCCATCCCAACGAGGCACCGGGATACTCCGCTGCCGGAACGCTCGATGATGCCGTCACCGTCATCGACGAACTGGCGAAACAGGAACGTGTGCGTGCAGTAGGGGAAACGGGTCTCGACTTCTTCCGTACGGAAGGCGAAGAGGGAATCCGGGCACAGCACGAATCGTTCGAGGCGCACATCGATATCGCGAAGCGGCACGGCATCGCCATGCAGATTCACGACCGGGACGCCCACGACGCCGTCGTGGAGACGCTGTTGCGCGTCGGTGCTCCCGAGCGCACTGTCTTCCACTGCTTTTCCGGCGACGAAGAGCTCGCCGAACTCGCCAATGAGCACGGCTGGTACCTCTCGTTCGCGGGCACGGTCACGTTCAAGAACGCGAAGAACGTGCAGCGCGCTCTGCAGATCATCGACGACGCTCTGATTCTTGTGGAGACGGATGCGCCGTTCCTGACTCCCGCGCCGTACCGCGGCCGGCCCAACAGTCCGTACCTGACGCCGTACACGGTCAGGAACATGGCAGAGCAGTTGGGCCGAGCAGCGGACGAACTCGCGCAGCTCACCGCACAGAACACACTGCGCGTCTACGGCGACTGGAGCGGCAATGGCTGAATCGCTGCTCGGCCCCGCCGAGCTTCGACGGCTCGCGGATGAACTGGACGTGAGTCCGACGAAGAAGTGGGGCCAGAATTTCCTGCTCGATGCCAACACGGTTCGGCGCATCGTCCGAGTCGCCGATGTCGCGAAGCAGCGGGTCGTCGAAGTGGGTCCGGGCCTGGGATCTTTGACGCTTGGGCTGACCGAGGTCGGCTGCGATGTGGTTGCGATCGAGATCGATCCGCGGCTTGCTGCGCGCCTGCGGCAGACCGTGGTAGAACGCCAACCGGATGCGCGACTGGAGGTGCTGCACGCCGACGCCATGACGGTGAGGGAATTGCCGTTCGAGCCGCAGGCGCTCGTGGCGAACCTGCCCTACAACGTTTCCGTCCCCGTGCTGATCCACCTTTTTGAGACGTTTCCGACGATCACGCGAGCGCTCGTCATGGTCCAGGCGGAGGTCGGCCATCGCATCGCTGCGAAGCCGGGCAGCAAGATCTACGGCACCCCCAGCGTGAAGGCCGCGTGGTGGGGGACGTGGGCGGTCGAAGCCGAGGTGTCGAGACAGGTGTTCTGGCCCGTGCCCAACGTCGACAGCGTCCTCGTCGGCTTCAGACCGGGAGAACTGCCGGGCGATGACGAGTTGCGGCGGAAGACGTTCGCGGTCGTGGACGCGGCATTCGGGCAGCGCAGGAAAATGCTCCGGGGTGCACTGAGCGGGATTTTCGGGTCGAGCGAGGCCGCGTCTGCCGCGATTGCGGCAGCGGACGTGGACCCCACACTTCGAGGCGAATCCCTTACGCTGGAACCGTTCATTCAGATCGCCAAGCAGATCGGCGGAAAGAAGGATTAATCGTGGCGAAGTCGGCACGAGAGCAAGTCGGTGGCGATGCCGTGAAGGCCGCAACCGGGAAGACACATGACGAGTGGCACGGCATTCTGATCGATGCCGGAGCCAAGGGCTGGAAGCACAAGCAGATCGCGGACCATCTCGTAAAAGAGCACGGCGTCGATGGCTGGTGGGCGCAGGGCATCACGGTGGATTTCGAGCAGAAAGTTCAGGGCAGACTGCCTGGACAGCGACCTGACGGCACCTTCGAGTGCGCTGTCCGTCGCACTCTGGCCGGTGACCAGCGAGAAACGCTCGAGCGCGCGGCAGCGGCGGTCGAAGAGCGATACGGAGCCCCGCGCGCCAAGAGCATGACGCTCAGGACTCCGAACGTGCGTTTCGTGAGTGAGGAGGGCATCCGTGTCGTCGTCGACGCGCAACCGCCGCGTCCATCCGGAACTCCGGTCGGCATTACGGTCTCGAAACTGCCCGGTCAGGATGCCTACACAGCAGCGAAGGAATGGGCCGCGGCAACGCTCGACGCGCTCAAGTGAGGCCGTCGCTCTCAGCGGGCGTTCATCCGAGGCTCCGAAGCCCACTAAGTTGGAGTGTGTGACTAGGCGCAGCGTCCGGGCCAAAGCACCGGGCAAGATCAACGTGTACCTGGGTGTCGGTGCGCTGCGCTCTGACGGCTACCATGATCTGGCCACAGCGTTCTTCTCCGTCAGCCTCTTCGAATTCGTCGAGGTCAGCCCCGCCAACGATTTTTCGGTCTCCTTTCACGGACCGGTTCCCACGGAAGACCTCACGACCGACGATGACAACTTGGCGATTCGAGCCGCAAAGACGCTCGCGAAGACAGGCGGGATAGAGACCGGTGTCAGCATCCGAGTCGAGAAGCACCTGCCAGTTGCTGGCGGGATGGCCGGAGGTAGCGCCGACGCTGCGGCAACGCTCGTCGCCTGCGATGAACTGTGGGGTCTGCAGTTGGGGCGCGAGGGGCTGTTGGAACTCGGAGCGACGTTGGGCGCAGATGTGCCGTTCTCGCTCATGGGCGGTATCGCCATCGGTACCGGTCGCGGCGATGTGCTCTCGCCGGCACTGAACCGCGGATCATTCGAATGGGTGCTCGTCATGCCGGGAGGAGAGCTTTCGACGCCCGTTGTCTTCAACGAGCTCGATGCACACAGGTGGCGGACCTCGCGCGATACGGGAATCACGGTGATCGAGCCGATCGTCCCCGCACAGGTACTGCAGGCGCTGCGTCTTGGCGACGCGCCGATGCTGGCCGAGGCCATGCACAACGACCTGCAGGCACCCGCGCTGAAGCTGCATCCGAAGCTGGTCGGCGTTTTGGAACTCGGCGAGCGGCTCGGGGCGCTGTCCGGCATCGTGTCGGGTTCCGGGCCCACGTGCGCGTTGCTCTGCGAAGACTCGGATGCGGCGAAACAGCTCGTGAAAGCACTCGCCTCCCACGGAATTCAGGGGCAGCGCGTAACAGGACCCGTACCGGGAGCGAGAGTGGTGGAGTAATCGTGGTGATGGGAAGACCCGGGAAGAACTACGCGACGGACGCCGTGACTCGTCAGTTGCAGACAGCGGTGATACTGCTCACTGTTGTGACGTCGGCGATCCTGGTGTGGCAGGCATTGACTCGCGACGAGTCGGTACCCATCACATACCTGCTCGGTGACGAGGCCGACTACGAATTGCAGAAGGGCGCGCTGCTGCCGTTGATCTTCATCGCGTTGGCATTCACGGGCGGCACGATGCTGATGTCGTTCGTGCCGGCGTTCGGCAGGTTCCCCGTCACCATCACGCAGGAGAACGTCGAGCGACTGTACAAGGCGTCCGAGCGGTTGCACGCCTGGATCGGCATGGGAGTTCAACTTACCGTCGCGGTCGGACTCATCATGCTGTTGCTGCAGGAACGCGTGGTGCTGGTCGTGCTGCTGATTCCCGTTCTGCTTACGGCCGTTGTCTGGTTCCGAGGATTCGCGACGATGGCGCGGGAGGAATTCACGCGCAGAGAGATCCGCGGAGACGGATAGAGAGTGTTCACGGCAAGAAAGCGTCCAGAGCCCAACTTCGAGACGAACCGCACGACGCGGACGCTGCGCCTCGTAACATGGGCGCTCGTGCCGCTGCACCTCGTCATCATGCTGCCCGGCGTACTCACCGCCACCGAAGATGTTCCCGTGCACTGGGGTATCGACGGAACTGTAACGAGATACGGAGCCCCTTGGGAACTGTTGATCGTCTCCGGTGTGTTCGGGGTGCTCGTCGTGGGCATACTTCTCGTGTCGCATAAGCCGCAGTGGTTCAACTACATGACGGTCGTGACGAAGACCAATGCCCAGGAGATCTATCGCGAAG
>DXDC01000408.1 GCA_019115685.1 Candidatus Agrococcus pullicola | reverse complement strand
CACCCGCCGAGGTCCTGACCCGGAGCCGTGTATCCGGTCGCCGGGAACCAACCGAGCTGGATCGCGAAGATCGTCACGAGGAACAGAGCGATGATGAACGCCGGAAGCGCATCGCCGAGCGTGGCGATGAACTGCAGCACCCGGTCGATCCAACCGCGCGTGACCGCCGCCGCAACACCGATCGCGAAGCCGAGGACCCCGCTCAGAAGGGTCACGACGAGCACGAGAGCGACCGTCACCGGCATCCGCACCGACAACGCCTGAGTGACAGTCTGCGTCGAGAAGAGCGACTCACCCAGATCACCCGTGAACGCCGAGGCGAGCCAGTTGACGTACTGCACGAGGACCGGCCTGTCCAGACCGAGCTCCGCGTTCAACGCGGCGGCCTGCTCCGGGCTGGCGTTCTCGCCGAGCACGTTATAGGCGATGTTCTCGAACGCAGGCGACAAGAGGAGGAAGACGATGATCGACGTGCCGAAGACCAACGACACCGCCGAGATCAATCTCTTCAAGAGGAAGGGCATATCAGTTCTCCAGACAACCGCGTCGGCCCGAGGCCGGGCCGACGCGGCGCGGTCAGCTTCCGCTCGGGGCGTAGTTATAGATCGACGGCACAGCCTGCTGCACCTGAACCTCGACGTCGACCCCGTCGCTCCAGTAGATGAACGTGTCAGGATGCATGATCGGCGCGAACCAGAAGTTGTCGACGATCCACTCGTTCATCGCGCGGGCGATCTCCGGCTGCTCGTCCTCGGGCGCCGTCGGGTACGCGTCGATCAGTTCCTGCAGCTCGGGGTCGGTCGACTCCAAGGAGTTCCAGGGCGCGTCCTCGGCGATCAGGAACTTGACCGTTCCCCAGTCGGAGCGCTGCGCCAGGGTCATGAACGCGACCGGGAACTCGCCCTGCTGCATCGACGGGATCGCCTCACCCGGACCCCACTGGTGACGCTCGACGGTGACGCCGATGTCCTGCCAGTTCTGGATGATGGCGTCGTAGACGACCGGCTCGAACACCGGGCTCAGCGGAAGCGTGATCGAGAGGTCCTCGGCGCCGGCCTCCGCGAGGAGCTCACTCGCCCTCTCCGGGTCGTACGCGTACGCATCGTCGAGCGACTCGTCGTACGCCTCGGTGTCGGATCCCCACACCTGCGCGGTCTCGTTGCCGCGCCCTTCCCAGCCGGCCTCGATGAGTGCGTCGCTGTCGATCGCGATCGCGAGCGCCTCGCGCACCCGCGGATCCTCGAACTCGGGCTGAAGCTCGCCGCTGCGGTCGAAGAAGAGGAGTCCGCCCCAGTTGACGGAGAAGTCAGCCTCGGTGTTCAGGCCGGCACCGTCCGCCTGGACCGCGCTGGCCGCCCGGTTGAGCGACGCCACGTCGATCTGTCCGGACGTGAGCGCGTTGAGACGGGCCGTCTCGTCGGTGAGGATCTTGAACTCGACCTCGTCGTAGGGAAGCTCCTCACCCCAGTAATCAGGGTTGCGCTCGTACGAGATGTTCGACCCGACGACGGAGCTCGATTTGTCGAGCAGGTACGGCCCGGAGCCGACCGGGTCGTCACCGACCGTGCCGTCCTCGATCGCGGCCGGGCTCGCCATGTAGCCACCCGCGTTCGACAGGCTGTAGATGAGCTCCGGATCGGGCGACGACAGGTGGAAGACCACCGTCTCGTCGTCGACGACCTCCACGCTGTCGACGGTCGAGTAGTTGCCGGCCATCGGCCCGTTCGCCTCGACGAAGTGCTCCATGTTGACCTTGACGGCCTCGGCGTTGAACGGCGTTCCGTCGCTGAAGGTGACATCGGTGCGCAGCGTGAACCGGAGCGACAGCCCGTCCTCGCTCGTCTCCCACTCGGTCGCGAGCATCGGGCTGAGCGTTCCGTCCGGCTCGCGCTTGATGAGGGGGTCGTACAGCGCCTGATAGATCGGCGCGAGGTGTCCCTCGTTCGCTTGCGCCGGGTCCCAACTCGTCGGCTCCTGCAGCGATCCGATCGTCAGCGCTGACGATGATCCTTCTGCGGAGCCGCCGGAGTCCGTTCCGTCGGCGCTGCACGAGGCGAGCACGAGGGCCGTCGCCGCTGTGGCGCCGGCAAGGGTAATGAATCGGGTAACTCGCATGGCGTCTCCTGACGTCCTTGTAAGAGGCATCCGCCGCAACGATTGCGTCGGTGTGTAAGATACTAAATAGCATTCAGTGGTTTTGCAACGACGCATTTCGGAGGACGGCAATGACTCGCGACGCGCCGAACATCGTGTGGATCTCGACGCACGACATCAACCCGCACCTCGGTGCTTATGACAGCGTGTGGCCCGACGCCGATCAGGTATCCACCCCGCGCATCGATGAGTTCGCCGCGCAGGGCGTGCGTTTCGACCAGGCGTTCGCTGCGGCGCCGGTCTGCGCACCCGCGCGATCAGCGATCATGACCGGCTGCCACCCGATCTCGATCGGCACGATGCACATGCGCACCAAGGCCACCCCGCCGGCTGACGTGCGACTGGTCAGCGAGTA
>DXDC01000407.1 GCA_019115685.1 Candidatus Agrococcus pullicola | reverse complement strand
AGGTCGGGGCCAAAAAATCGGTCTATGCCGGCGGCGAACCCTGTATAGGGCGCTGGCCGTTCGCATAGACCGATTTTTTGGCCCGCGGGAAGGGGCGGGCGGATGCTCAGCGTTCGGCTCCGGGAACGGTTTCCGGCATCCACAGGTACTGGATTCGCTCCATGAGCGGCTTGCGCTGGGTGTTGTGGAAGGAAGCGATCTTCCATTCGCCGTTGTCGTAGACCAGTGTGTAGGTCTGCACCTTGGAGGGTTCACCGGGGGTGTCTCCCTCGTAGGTGTCGCCGCGCGTGGTCAGAATGACGACATCATCGGTGATCACTCGCAATGACAGGTAGTGGTTCGTGAGCCCGGTGCCGGAGAGCGGCCCATCGAAGAGGGCTGCGTGGCTGCTGACGATCTCGCCCCGCCCCACGTAGTGCGTTCCAGCGAATGTCGTGTACGTGGCATACTCCGTGAACACCTCTCCGTACGCCTCGGCGTCCTGATCGTGCCAAGCGTCGGTCAGTGATGCCAGCGCGGTGCACACGCCGTCTCTCAGGTCGCCTTCGGCAGCGGATGATGCTGCCGAGTTCTCCACCGGAACATCCGTGCAGTCTTGCTCGCCCTGTGCCTGGACCCCGGATGATGCGCTCAACCACCAGGTGCCGCCAGCTGCGGTGAGTACTCCGGTGCCGAGAACTGCACCCAGTACTATCCACCACGTGCGGCGGCGTTTCCGTTTCGGCGCACTGGCGCTGTTCGTTTCGTTCCTGTTACCGGTCATTCCGGGGCTCCCTCAGTGATGATATAATTTGCATGTCTGCAATCATTGCATACATGCAACTAAAGGAGCAAGGATGTCTTCCGACGACCTCACCCGGACCTACAGGAGCTACCTGGCAGCGGTTGTGCGATTCCATCTCGTTGCCGCTGAGGCGGGAGGGATGGGCCCTACTGACTATCAGGCCAGCAGCATGCTGGAGCTCGATGGACCGTTGTCTCCCGGAGAACTCGCGGAACATTTACGGCTGAGCAGAAGTGCGACGACGCGCGTGATCGATCGACTTGTCGCGGCCGGTATCGCAGAACGTACCGTCGATTCCGATGACAGGCGCCGGGGCGTCGTCGCGCATACCGGGTACGTGCCAGAAGACGTGGTTCGTCTGTTCTCCGCGGTGCGCGAGCCGATCGGCGAAGCCATCGGGTCGCTGAGCCCAGAGCAGCGCGAAGGGCTGGTCAAGTATTTCGTCAGTGCCACCGACGCGTATCGCGATGCTTTAGGAGTCCCCGGCGAATCCGATGGAACGGAGACCGAGTCGCATCCGGATGCTCGATAGTCCGGGACTACTTCCCCTTGGCGGCCCTCGCAGCCGCTTTCGCCGCGCGCTTGGTTTCGCGAACCTCTAACAGGGATGCGCGGTCATGGATGTCGGCGACGGATCGCTTCGAACCCGGCTCGCCATAGGGTTCGCTCGCCTCGCGCCAACCTTCACCATCGAAGCCCAGCTGCTTGCCGAGCAGCGCGAGGAAGATCTTCGCTTTCTGCTCGCCGAATCCCGGCAGCTTCTTCAGGCGCTTCAGGACCTCGGCACCCGAAGGACTGTCGCGCGTCCAGATCGCGGCGGTGTCGCCATCCCAGTCGTCCACGATCGCGGTGGCCAGAGACTGCACCCGCCCTGACATGGAGCCCGGAAAGCGGTGGACGGCCGGCTTCTCGCTGAAGGCGGCCTTGAATGCGTCGGGGTCGTATCCCGCGATGTCGGCAGGGTCGATGGTTCCGATCCGCTCGACGAGCTTCTGCGGGCCGGCGAACGCGACCTCCATGGCAATCTGCTGGTCCAGCAGCATGCCGGTCAGCAGGGCGAACGGGTCGTCGCTGAGCAGGCGGTTGGCCTCGGCGTCATCGGTGAGGTGCAGATCCATGCGTTTCAGTCTGCCAAAAATCCAGTGCGAATGGGGCGTGCGGATGAACTTCGTTCAGGTGCGCCAGCCGCCTTCCTCTCGGATCCCCTTCTGTATCCTGCCGCAGATATCTCGCAGCTGACGCTTCTGTGCAGCCGTGAGTCGATCGAGAACCAACTGGTGTACCAGTGCGGCATGGCCGGGCGTTGCGCTATCCACGGCGGCCGATCCGTCGTCTGTAAGCGTCGCGAGGGTGGTGCGTCCGTCAGACGGGTCCGGTGAGCGACTGACCCATCCACGACGCTCGAGGCGGGACACTGCGCGGGAGAGGCGGGAGAGCGAACTGTTGGCGTATCCCGCGAGCGTGCTCATGCGCAATGTGCTGCCCTCTGCAGCATCGAGAGCGTACAGGATGCCGTACTCGAAGTGGGTCAGCTCAGCGTCGTTGGTCAGCTGCGCATCAAGCGCGGCAGGGAGCCATTCGAGCACCGTCGCGAGAGACGACCATGTTTCTAGGTCGTCACCCTCCAGCGTCGCGGTGGATGCAGTGTCGTTCATGCATTCAGGCTAGTGCACTATTCACTTGCGCAGTCAAGTAAATAGAATTAGCATTCACTTGATCAGGAAAGTAAATTGAAGGGATGCACATGGATCTTCAGTTGACGGGACACAGTGTGTTCGTCAGTGGATCGACGCAGGGCATCGGTTATGCGATCGCCGAGACGCTTGCGCGCGAAGGGGCCAGGGTCATCCTCAACGGGCGAACTCGCGAACGTTGCGAAGCGGCGGTCGATCGGCTGCGGGCGGCAGTGCCCGGCATTGCTGTGTCCTCAGTCGCGACCGACTTCGAGGACCCAGAACAAGTAGCGGCTCTGCTCGCGAAACTGAGTCGTGTCGATGTCCTCGTTAACAACGTGGGTGTCTTCGATCTCATGGACTTCTTCGAGACCGACGACACAACCTGGCAACGTTACCTGGAGGTCGACCTGATGAGCGCCGTACGTCTCAGCCGGGGATTGCTGCCGGGGATGCTCGAGCGCGGCTGGGGGCGTATCATTTCCGTGGCCAGCGAATCGGGTGTGAATGTTCAGGGTGACATGATCCCCTACGGTGTCGCGAAGGCGGGAATGATCGCGCTCGGTAACGGGCTCGCAAAACTTACGAGCGGAACACGGGTGACCGTCAACACGATCCTCGGAGGGCCGACGTACTCCGACGGGGTCGCCGGAGTCGTCGACGCGATCTCGCAGGAACAGGGCCTTCCAGTCGGCGATGTGAAGCGATCGATCGAAGGGAAGAGCACGACGTCTCTCCTCGGACGCTTCCTCGAACCCGAGGAGATCGCGCACCTTGCTGCCTTCCTCGCGAGTCCGATGTCATCTGCAACGAACGGGGCGGCTTTGCGTGCCGACGGTGGAGTACTGACAGCGATGCTCTGAGCGTCGCTCCTGAGAAGTACTGAATCCGGGGGGTGGCTGCGCTATCGAGGATGCCCTCGGTATCCTGTGGATATGAATGCATCCAGTGTAACTTCCGAGACGCTCGCCCTGTACGAGCTTCTCGAGACGCACAGTGAAGCATTCCACGCACTCCTGGACAAATACGCCGCATCCAGTCCGAAGCTGTTCGGTTCGATCGCCCGAGGGTCCGCTCATGCTGGGAGTGATATCGACATCCTCGTGGAGATGGACCCGGCAGATGGCAACCTGCTCATGCGTGCATCAGGGCTCATGGAGGAGACACGAGCCCTGTTCGGCAGAGACGATGTCGACATATTCCCTCACCAGCTGTTGAAGCAACCGGTATCCGCATCAGCGCTGGCGGAGGCTGTCGCGATATGAGCAGGAGTGTCAACGACAGAATTGCCGATGTCTTGCGCGCCGTAGACCGTTGTCGTCGCTACGCCAAAACTCTTGATAGTGATGATGAAGATCTCGTCGATATGGCCGAAGACGCGATTGAACGTAATCTTCAGGTGATCGGCGAAGCGGTGAAACACCTGCCAACAGAGATTACCGACGCTCACCCGGAGATCCCTTGGCTGCAAATCCGCGGTTTTCGGAACATTCTTGTGCACCAGTATTTCGGAGTCGAGCCCCAGATTGTCCGCGAAGTCGTGGAAGCCTATTTGCCGCCAGTAGCCGAGGCGCTTACGCAGCACGAACAAGCGGCCCCAGAGAACAAGTGATGCTCGAGTGGTCGAACTCGTGCATGCCTTGAGTCATGTGAGATCAATCACTGTCGCGTGCGCTGACCAGTCTTCGTGCCGTCGGTTAGTCGGTTGTGCCAGTATCGGTGTTCCGTAAATAACAGCGACGGCTTTCGAGAGTCCGGGCAACGGGCGTACACTGTTCCCGTGAGTTTCCGAGAGCTGTCCTCCCAGCGGATGGAGGTCGTCGGCGCTGTTTTCGCCGACGGTGAGTAGCTGACGCGTCCTAGCCTTGCGGACAATCTGTTCCCCGCGGGGCGGCTTCGACGAACCTACTCATCGACTCACCCGAGCGCGGTCTTGCCGCGCTCTCGAAAGGCATACTCATGCAATCGTTAACCGAATCGTTCATCCGCGCATCCTTCGTCAACGCTTCACGCAAAGAGGTGAAGGACATGCGGCTGCCCGGCTTCTTCGAAGAGCTGCAGGAGCCCGACTGGCCAGACCTCGACTTCCTCGGCTGGCGCGACCCGAAGCTCCCGCGGCGCGGCTACACCGTGCTGCCAAGGCTGGACAATGATCCCGTCGGCATCGTGCTGAAGCAGGCGGAAGCGTCACCCAGGTCGCGTGCCATGTGCAACTGGTGCCGGGATGTCCGGCTGCCGAATGAGGTTGTGTTCTGGAGCGCCAAGCGGGCCGGCAGTGCTGGCCGCCGGGGCAACACCGTCGGCACGCTCATCTGCCGCGACTTCGAGTGTTCACGCAATGTGCGCAACGACCCGCCGCCCGCATACGAGGGCTACGACGTGGCCGCAGCACGAGTGCGGCGCATCGAAGAGCTTCAACTGAAGATCGCCGCCTTCGCCGAGTTGCTGACTTCTGATCGGTAGCCGAGGCCCGGCCGCTTGCCTTACTCGTTCCGCGAAGCTGACACGAGCGAATGGTTAGGCTTGGCAGGTGGCCGAAACTTCGAAAGACCCAGACCTCGACCCTGCACACAACCG
>DXDC01000406.1 GCA_019115685.1 Candidatus Agrococcus pullicola | reverse complement strand
CGCTCGCCAAACCACGCCAGCCCTGCCGTCAGCAGCGACGCAATCACGAATACAGCCATGGTGATCGTGGCGCGACGCCGGAGCCCCGTGTTCATGACGCAAATCATACGTGACGGGGACTGCAAAATCGCAGCACCCGATCGTATCGATCACTTCACGAGCGGCGTCAACGTCGCGAGCATGATCCCGGTCAGGCTTTCGACGGCCTCGTCGTTGCCGAGCGTGCCGTGATGAACATCACGAGCAAGGCCCTCCGCGGATCCGACCATGCTCGTCAGCAGCGCTCGCCCGTGAGCGTCCTCGAGCGATACGAACGGCGAGAACACCCTCCGGTACTCCTCGATGAACCGGTCGCGTGACTCCTGCAGGAAATCCTTCGTCTCTTCGTAGGCGAGTAGCGCCGCGCAGATCTCCTCGTACTCGGAGCCGGCAGACAGCAAGCAGTCCATGTAGCCGCTCGCCGCGATCTTCGCTGTCTCCTGGAGCGAATCTCCTCCCTCTGCGAGTGCCGCCCGCATCCGTTCGATCTGCTGTTCGTCGAAACTGCGAAACAGGGCTGCCAGCAGGCCGGCTCTGGTTCCGAAGTGGTCGTAGGCAATCGGCTTGCTCACGCCAGCTCGTTCGGCAAGTCGCGCGAGCGTCAGATTGCCGGTGCCCTCCTCGGTTATGACGTCGTATGCAACATCGAGGAGCTGCGCTCTTCGTGCTCCCTTGTCGAGCCGTATGGACACTTGCCCCTCCTCCGCTTCACCGCTTGTTCGTGCTTCCAAGTTACCAACCGTAGTTGCCATCCTTACCCTCAAGCATTAACCCACCATTCGTAAGTTACGAAAGGTAGGTTAATGTCATGAACGTCAACTTCGAGGGACGACGAGCGGTTGTCGTCGGGGGCACGCACGGCGTCGGTCTCGCGATCGCAGAACAGCTGGTGAACAGCGGCGCCCGCGTCATCGTCACCGGCCGAAACGAGAAGAACGCGGAAGCGGCGGCGTGCACGCTCGGCACGAATGCGATCGCGCTGGTCAGCGACGTCTCCCAGCCGCAGCACATCGCCGAACTGGAAGCGCGGGCGCGGGAGGAATTCGGCTCCTTGGACGCTCTCCTCGTCAACGTCGGCGTCGCCGAATTCGAGCCGTTCAGCGCGGTGACCGAGGCGTCGTGGGACAAGCACTTCGATATCAACGCGAAGGGAGCGTTCTTCACGGCGAAGCGGCTCATCCCCCTCGTCGGTGCGGGAGGCGGGGTTGTCTTCACGACGGTCACTGCCGCGACCGCATCACCGGGGATGGCCGTCTACGCCGCCACCAAGGGAGCCGTCCGAGCGTACGCACGGACCATGGCCGCAGAGCTGGTGGCACAGAATGTCAGGGTCAACACCGTCGCACCGGGGTTCATCGACACCCCCACGCTCGGCGTCGCCGGCGCATCGGCGGAAGAGCGTGCCGAGCTGCACAGGATCGGCGACGAGGTCACCCCCATGAAGCGGCACGGTACGCCGTCCGAAGTTGCACGAGCCGCGGTGTTTCTTGCACTGGAAGCTACCTTCACAACGGGCGCGGAACTGCAAGTGGACGGCGGCATCTCCGGTATCGACGCTCCGTAGACGGCGCAGGCTCAAGACGGTCGTCTGCGGGAGATGCCGAATGCGGTCAGCGCCTGGCGAAGGACGAAACAGCCAGACCGATCGCGGCAACCGCGAATCCTCCGCAGACGACCGCAAGCGCCGCGCCGAAGCCGATCGCATCACCGAGGACGCCTGCCAGCGGCGCGGAGACTACGATCATGGAGCGATTGACCGTGCGCATCGTCGCGTTCATCCTCGCCTGCATGCGATCCGGCGTCGCCTGCTGACGCAGCGCCATCTCACTCGGATTCGACATCCCCATCACGATCCCGAGGACGACGATGCCTGCGAACAGCACCACGAGCGACGCGGGTCTCGGCAGCGGCAGCAGGCCGGCCAGTGCAATCGCGCCCCACGCGAAAGGCATGGTCGCACGCTCGGCGATGACGGTGCCGGCGAGCCCCAGCCTGCCTGCGATGAAGCCGGCCAGGAGCGTCCCCGCCAGGGTCGCTCCTCCCAGCACGCCGAGAGCGACGCCGAGCCCCGCCGGTCCGGCATCGAGATCCAGCAGAATCAGCGGCGTGAACAGCGTCATGGCGGCGCCGTTGCACAAGAACCACGCGTGGGTCCAGCGAGCGAAGGGCCCGAGCCGGGGATGCCGGTGCACGAACCGCAAGCCGGCCAGCATTGAACTGCCGAGCCTCTTGGGACGCCCGGCAGGCGGTTCGTCGACTCGCAGCGTCACGAGCGTGAGGACCGACACGAGATGGGCGAACCCGGCGGCGAGCAGCGAGATCGGTGCGCCGAGCCAGCCGATGATCGCGCCCGACAGTGCCGGTCCGGCGGATTGGGCGGCATTCGCTCCCGCATCGAGCCGTTGATGCGCCTGCAGCAGACCGTCGCGAGCCACCAATCTTGGTACGAATGCTTGTGACGCGGAGTCGTTGAACAGACTGGCTGTGCCCAGCAGCAGAACAGCGACCAGCAGCAGCCAGACGTCGCCGATGCCGACCAGCCACAGCACGCCGATGCCCGCCAGCACGAGCGCCCGCACGAGGTCGCTGAGGATCATGACCGTGCGCCTGCGGTAGCCCTCGACGAGGGCACCGACGAGGAGGCCGAGAACCACGTAGGGAAGCCAACGAACCGACTGCAGCCAGCCGACCTCTGTCGCTCCCCCTCCAAGATCGAGCACGATGATGGTCTGGAACGCGATGAAGGCCAGACCGATGCCGGTATCGGTCACGACCTCGACGCTCCAGAAACGCCAGAAGCCCCCGTGCGCGCTCGAATTCGATTGCGACGGGGGCTTCATGTGCGGCTAGGTTCAGGAATCTTCGCCGAGAGAGGCGAGCCTTGCCTCTTCGTCGGCCTGGACGCAGCTGTCGATGACCGGCTGGAGGCTGCCATTGATCACCTGATCGAGGTTATACGCCTTGAAGCCGGTTCGATGATCGGCGATGCGATTCTCCGGGAAATTGTAGGTACGAATGCGCTCGGAACGATCCATGCCCCTGATCTGCGACCGCCGCGCGTCGGAGGCCGCCGCTTCGATCTCTTCCTGCTGCTTTGCGAGAATTCTCGCCCGCAGGACGCGCATGGCGGCCTCACGGTTCTGCAGCTGGCTCTTCTCGTTCTGCATCGAGACGACGATCCCGGTCGGCAGGTGCGTTATGCGTACGGCCGAGTCGGTCGTGTTCACGCTCTGGCCGCCGGGGCCCGACGACCGGTACACGTCGATCTTGAGGTCGTTCTGACTGATCTCGACCTCTTCCGGCTCGTCGGCTTCCGGGAAGACGAGAACACCGGTGGTGGAGGTGTGGATGCGCCCCTGCGTTTCCGTCGCCGGCACGCGCTGGACGCGGTGCACCCCCCCCTCGTACTTCAGAGAAGCCCAGACGCCCTCTGCTGGGTCGTTCGACGACCCCTTGATCGCGACCTGCACATCCTTGTAACCGCCCATGTCGCTCGTGGTGTACTCGAGCATCTCGACCTTCCAGCCGCGAGTGGATGCGTAGTGCTCGTACATGCGGAGCAGATCTGCTGCGAAGAGCGCAGATTCCTCGCCGCCCTCACCGCCTTTGATCTCCATGATGACATCGCGACCGTCGTCGGGGTCGCGCGGAATCAGCAGCCGGCGCAGTCGCTCCTCCGCTTCGTGAGCGGCTTCCTCCATGCCGGGAATCTCTTCCGCGAACGCGTCGTCTTCCTTCGCGAGTTCGCGTGCAGCATCCAGGTCGACGTTCGCTCCGGTCCAGCGCTCGTAGGCCGCCTTGATCTGGTTCAGCTCCGCGTACCGACGGTTGACCTTCTTGGCGCGACCCTGATCAGAGTGCAGTTCGGGATCGGACAGCTGTCGTTCGACGTCGGCGTGCTCTTCGAGCAGTGCCTCCACGTTCTCGAACACGCTCTACTCCTTGTCGGCGCCGGGAATCGACTTCTGCACCTTCACCAGGAACTCGACGTTCGACTGCGTCTCCCGCAGGTTGCGGAGGACGACGTCGAGTGCCTGCTGCTGGTCGACGCCGGCCAGTGCGCGACGCAGGCGCCACATGACCTTTGTCTCTTCTGTGCCGAGGAGCATCTCTTCGCGACGGGTTCCCGACGCATTGACATCCACCGCGGGGAAGATGCGCTTGTCCGCCAACTGACGGGAAAGGCGCAGTTCCATGTTGCCGGTGCCCTTGAACTCCTCGAAAATGACCTCGTCCATCTTCGACCCGGTCTCGACCAGCGCGGTCGCGAGAATCGTGAGGGAGCCGCCCTCTTCGATATTGCGCGCCGCACCGAAGAACTTCTTCGGCGGGTAGAGCGCACTCGCGTCGACACCACCGGAGAGCACACGCCCGGATGCGGGAGCCGAGAGATTGTAAGCGCGCCCGAGTCGTGTGATGCCGTCCAGCAGCACGACGACGTCGTGACCGAGCTCGACGAGACGCTTGGCACGTTCGATCGCCAGCTCCGCAACTGTGGTGTGGTCTTCGGCGGGGCGGTCGAAGGTCGAGGAGATGACCTCACCCTTCGTCGTGCGCTCGAAGTCGGTAACCTCCTCGGGACGCTCGTCCACGAGGACGATCATGAGGTGCACCTCGGGGTTGTTCTCCGCAATCGCGTTCGCGATGGCCTGCATGATGATCGTCTTGCCCGACTTCGGCGGGGAGACGATGAGCCCTCGCTGCCCCTTGCCGATCGGTGCGACGAGGTCGATCACACGCGTCGAGAGCTTGCTCGCCTCCGTCTCGAGGCGCAGCTTCTCCTGCGGGTAGACCGGTGTCAGATCACCGAAGTCGACACGGTTCGCGTTCTCATCCGGTGTCTTGCCGTTGATCGTCTCAACCTTGGCGAGCGCGTTGTACTTCTGGCGAGAATTGTTCTGTTCGCCCTCGCGCGGCTGCTTGATGGCGCCGACGATCGCGTCGCCCTTGCGCAGGTTGTACTTCTTCACCTGGCCGAGCGAGACGTACACGTCGTTCGCGCCCGGCAGGTATCCGGACGTGCGGACGAACGCGTAGTTGTCAAGTACCTCGAGAACGCCTGCGATGGGCAGCAGCACGTCGTCTTCGAAGATCTCGGGATCAGCGTCTCCTCCGCGTCGGCTGCGGTCCCGCGTACGACGCCCCTTGCCGTCGCCCGACTGCTGCTGGTTCTGGTCATCGCCACGACCGCGACCGCGACGTCTGCGTGCCCGACCATCGCCCTTGTCGTCGTCCGAGTCGTCGTCATCCCGCGACGACTGCTGGTCGCTCTTCTGCTCGCCCTGCTCGTCACTCTTGCCACGACGTCGACGGCCGTGGCCCGAGCCTTCGCCCTGCTCGTCGTTACTGCCCTGGCTCTTGCCTCCCTGGTGGCCCTTGTCACCCTGGCCCTTGTCATCGCCGTCTGCGGATTCCTGCTTGCCGGATTGCTTGGACCGCGACTGCTTGCCCTTTTTGCCGCCCCGCTGATCGCCCTTGTCGCTCTGCTGGGCGCCGGCGGACTGCTCCGCCTTGTCGGTTTGCTCTGCCTTGTCGGCTTGTTCTGGCTTGTCGGCCTGCTCTGGCTTGTCAGCCTGCTCTGGCTTGTCGGTTTGTTCCGGCTTGGCGGTTCTCTTGCCGCTGTCTTGGCCGTTCGCGGTCTCGGAGGCGGCCTGCGGTGCCTGCTCGGCGGCCTGCTTGGCCTCTTCCGCGGCCTTCTTGTCGGCCTCGATCTCCGCCTTCGTACGGCGGCGACGCTTCGGCTTCTCCTCCGCGGGAGCCTCAGCGGAACTCTCACCGCCCGCTTCACCGCTCTGCTGCTCCGCGGTGACGGTCTTCGTGGTTGCGCGTCGAGTGCGACGCTTGGGAGCTTCCGCTGCGGTTGCGTCTGCGGTCTGCTCCTGATTGGTCTGGGCGACGCTTTCTGCGTCGTTGTTGCCCTGGGTCTGCTCGCTCGTCATGTTCGCGAGAACTCCTTCGTGTGGTGTGTGCCGCTAGAACGCGGCTGAATTCATGAAATCGAATCAGCCCGATACGCAACGTCTGGCGATCGTGCGCTGATTCGAAGGAAACTCTTCACCGAGTGCGGCGCTACCGGCGCTCGCTTGCGGGAAGTACCTCCACTGTAGCACCCGCGATGTCGACAGCCAGGAGCATCGCCTGCCAGTCACCATCCGCGGCCTCCACGAGCTCTGCCGCCCGGATGCGCTGCTCGGGGTCACTGCACAGCACCAGCACGCTCGGCCCGGCGCCCGAGACGACAGCGGCGTGGCCCTCGGATCGCAGCGCGGTAACGAGCGAGGAAGTCTCGGGCATCGCCTCGGCCCGGTAGGTCTGATGCAGCCGGTCTTCCGTCGCCGGCAACAGCAGTTCGGGGCTCTGCGAGAGCGCTGCGACGAGCAGCGCAGCTCTTGCGAGGTTGAAGACGGCGTCCCTGTGGGGCACCGATTCCGGCTGCAGCGAGCGTGCGACCTCGGTAGACAGCTCGCGTACCGGCACTGCCAACAGCAGCGAGACCCCCCTGTGCACCGCGAGCTTCTGATGATGCGGCCCCTCATCGTCGACCCACGCAATGGTCAGTCCGCCGAAGATCGCCGGCGCGACATTGTCGGGGTGCCCTTCCAGCTCGTTCGCGATACGGAGTACGTCGTCGTCGGAGATCTCCTCGACACCCTCCATGAGCCCTTTGGCAGCCAGGATGCCCGCCACGATCGCTGCCCCGGAAGACCCCATGCCTCGCCCGTGCGGGATGCCGTTCTCCGCCACGATCTCGAGCCCCGGCACGGCGCATCCAGCGCTCCGGAGCACGTGCAGGAGGGTTGCGGCGACCAGGTTGCGTTCGTCCTGCGGCACCGAACCTTCGCCGACGCCGCGAACGCGCACTCGCACACCGGGTGTTTCGGTAGCGGTCACGGTGATGTGATCGTGCACGTTCAGGGCGAGACCGAGCGTATCGAACCCTGGTCCGAGGTTCGCGCTCGTCGCCGGTACACGAACGCGCACGGACCTCCCCGCCGGGACACCCACGATTTAGACCGCCTCGGCGCGCACGAAGGACGAGACGCTCACGACGTCACTGTGCTCGGCGAGTGCCGTGATGACCGACTGCAGGTCCGCTTCCTTGGCCGCGTGCGTGCCGACCACGAGTGTTGCGAGGCTTTCGTCATCGCTCGAGCGTTGCTCGATCGACTCCATGGAGACTCCGCTGTCGCCGAACAGGCCTGCCAGCCTGGACATCACACCCGGTTGATCACGGACTTCGAGCGTCACCTGGTAGCGAGTCACGACCTCCTCCATGGGTGCGATGGTGAGGTTCGCGGTCGGAGTAACTGCTGTGCCCGGGCCGCCTGCGATGTGACGACGTGCAAGCGACACGAGGTCGCCGAGCACGGCGCTGGCAGTTTCTATGCCTCCCGCGCCCGCCCCGTAGAACATGAGATCGCCTGCGGCCTCCGCTTCGACAAAAATCGCGTTCTTCGCCTCGTGCACAGCGGCCAGGGGGTGGTCTGCAGCCACGAGTGCGGGGTAAACCCGAGCGTTGACACGCTCCCCTCCGGATCCGTTGACGCGTTCGCAGATCGCCAGCAGTTTGATGACGCGGCCGTCCTTCTCGGCCTGCGCGACCATGTCGGCGGTAACTCCCGTGATGCCTTCGCGGTACACGGACTCGACCGGAACCGTCGTGTGGAATGCGAGCGATGCCAGGATGGTCGCCTTGCTGGCGGCGTCGAAACCTTCGATGTCGGCCGTCGGGTCGGCCTCCGCGTAACCGAGCTCGGTTGCCACGCGCAGCGCCTCCTCGAGTGATGCGCCTTCTCTGTGCATCTTATCGAGGATGTAGTTCGTGGTGCCGTTGACGATACCCATGACGCGGTTGACTCGGTCACCGGCAAGCGAGGCATCGAGGGGTCGGATGATAGGGATCGCGCCGCCGACGGCAGCTTCGAAAGACAGCTGCGCGCCCACCGTCGCCGCGGCCTCGTGGAGCTCCGGCCCGTGAGCGGCGACAAGCGCCTTATTCGCGGTCACGACATCCGCGCCCGCTTTCAGCGCTCCCAGCAGCAGCGTTCTTGCCGGCTCGATGCCCCCCATCAGCTCGATAACGATGTCGCTCGATGCCACCAGCTTCTCAAGATCGTCGGTGAAGAGCTCCTGCGGCAACTCGACATCGCGCCGCGCGCTCACGTTGCGAACGCCGATGCCCGCCAGCTCAAGACGCGCGCCTACGCGCGCCTCGTACTCGTCACCGCGTTCCAAGAGCAGCCGTGCGACTTGTGACCCGACACTTCCGGCTCCCAACAGGGCAACGCGCGGGCTACGGTACTCGTTCAAGATGCTTCCTCCAGAGTGTTTCGTCGTGCCAACCCGAGATCTCGAGCCAACACATCGTCCAGTGTCTCGCGGCGAATGATGCGCCGCACTTCTCCATCACGCACGGACACCATGCCCGGGCGCGGTTTAGCGTTGTAGTTGCTGGCCAGGGAATGGCAATACGCCCCTGTCGCTGCGACAGCGAGCAGGTCGCCCCTTCGAACATCGGACGGCAGCCATTCGTGCTGCACGACGATGTCTCCCGACTCGCAGTGCATGCCGACTACCCTGGCGAGCATCGCGTCCCCTTCGGATGCGCGATTCACGATACGTGCCGAGTACTCGGCCCCGTACAGCGCGGGCCTTGCATTGTCGCTCATCCCGCCGTCGACGGAGACGTACGTGCGGGTCCCGCCCTCCAGCAGGACGGGCTTGATCGTGCCGACTTCGTAAAGGGTTATGCCGGCCGGTCCGACGACAGAGCGGCCGGGTTCGAAGCACAGAACTGGGCGCGCAATACCCAATCGCGAGCACGTCTCATCGACTGCAGTGTTCAGCTCGGACGCGAACGCCTCCAGATCGATCTCGTCATCGGACTGCACATATCTGATGCCGAAACCACCGCCGAGATTCAACTCCGGAATGTCGCCGTCGGCCAGCAGCGACGCGTGCAGTTCGAGCATCCTGGCTGCCGACTCGATGTGCCCACCGCTCGACGCGATCTGCGAACCGATATGACAGTGCAGCCCGAGCAGCCGCAGACTGTCGTACGAACGGATGCGAGCGACCAGAGCCGGCACATCGTCGGGAACCACACCGAACTTCTGATCCTCGTGCGCCGTCGCAAGGTAATCGTGCGTCGACGCGTGGACGCCGACCGCGACTCGGAGTCGCACCGCCTGCTGCACGCCTGCTGCGGCTGCGGCTCGGGCTACCCGATCGATCTCCTCGAGACTGTCGAGCACGATCGAGCCGAGACGCTCGCGCACAGCGCGATCGATCTCGGCGTCCGACTTGTTGTTGCCGTGCAGTCCCATCTGCTCGGCCGGGACTCCAGCCGCGAGCGCAAGCGCCATCTCCCCCAGCGAGCAGACGTCGACGCGTAGACCCTCATCGAGCATCCAGGTGGCGACATCCGCCGTCAGCAGTGCTTTGCCCGCGTAGTACACGTGCACATCTCCGAGGTGACGCTGGAACGTCTCCCTGATCGTTCGTGCGCGTTCACGAACCTCCTGCTCATCGATCAGGAGCAGGGGTGTGCCGTACTCGGCCGCCAGTTCGGTTACGGGTTTTCCGGCGAACTGCACGACACCGTCGACCCGCTCCGCGCGGGCAGGCCAAACGCCTTCGTGCAGAGCGTTGACGTCATCGGTGGGCAGCAACGCAGGTGCGAGGGGGGTCGTCACAGAATCTCCAGCTACATGCGCTCGGGTGCGTTGACACCGAGCTTGTCGAGTGCGCTTGCGATCACGGTGCGCACTGCATCGTTCAGCCACAGCCGCGTCCTGTGCACGGCCGTAACCTCGTCATCGCCCTGCGGGATCACGCGTCGGGCGTCGTACCACCGGTGATAGTGACCGGCGATCTCTTCAATATGCCGGGCAACGCGGTGCGGTTCTCGCAGCGTTGCCGCCGCTGCAAGGATACGCGGATAATCGGCGAGCGCGCCAAGGAGGGCAGATTCGGTCTCGTGATCGAGCAGGCTCGCGTCGAATTCGCTGCGGTCGACTCCTGACGCGGCAGCGTTTCGTGCGACCGCGCAGGTACGGGCGTGCGCGTACTGCACGTAAAAGACGGGATTCTCGTTCGAACGCTTCTGCAGCAACTCGAGATCGATGTCCAGCGGCGTGTCCGCACTCGAGCGTTCGAGCGCGTAGCGAGCCGCGTCGACCCCGACGGCATCCACGAGATCCTGCATCGTCACGATGGTGCCGGCACGCTTCGACATACGGACGGGCTTGCCCTCCTGCACGAGGTTGACCATCTGGCCGATCAGCAACTGCAGGTTATCGCCAGGGGTGTCTCCGAACGCGGCGCACATCGCCATCATGCGACCGACGTAGCCGTGGTGGTCCGCTCCGAGCATGATGATGCACTGGTTGAAGCCGCGCTCGCGCTTGTTCAAGTAGTACGCGAGGTCGCCCGAGAAGTAGGCAGGTGCGCCGTTCGAGCGAATGATGACGCGATCCTTGTCGTCACCGAAGTCCGTCGTGCGCAGCCAGATGGCGCCTTCGTGCTCGAAGATGTGCCCGAGCTCGCGGAGGCGGTCAATGGCGCGCTCGACATCGCCATTGGCCTGCACCTCGTGCTCGTGGAAGAAGAGATCGAACTCGACACCGAAATCGGCGAGGTCCTGCTTGATCTCATCGAACATGAGGGCTACCCCGCTCGAACGGAACACTTCTTGCAGCGCAGCATCATCCAGCAGGTCGAGGTCGCCCTCATACTGCTGGCGGACCTGGGCGGCGATATCGTGAATGTACTGGCCGCCGTACCCGTCCTCCGGTGCGGCTTCCCCCCTGTGCGCAGCGACAAGGCTTCTGGCGAAGCGATCGATCTGCGCGCCGTGGTCGTTGAAGTAGTACTCGCGCGTGACGGTCGCGCCCTGCGTCTGCAGGACTCGGGCGAGCGCATCACCGGCGGCGGCCCAGCGCGTTCCTCCTATGTGAATGGGGCCCGTCGGGTTTGCGGAAACAAACTCCAGGTTGATGACCTTGTCGGCCAGCGCGTCGGAAAACCCGTACGACGCGCCCGCCTCGACGATGGTTCTCGCCAGTTCCCCGGCCGCCGCGGTGTCGAGCACGATGTTGATGAACCCGGGTCCCGCGACCTCGGCCTTCGCGATGCCTTCGCTGGCGCGGAGTTCGGATGCGATGTCCTCAGCCAGCTCACGCGGATTGGCGCCGACACGCTTCGCAAATCGCATTGCAACATTCGTCGCCCAGTCGCCGTGCTCCCTCTGTCTGGGCCGTTCCAGCACGACATCGGTTTCGGTCACGACAATTTCCGGGTTGCGGCGCGAGATCGCACGCTCGGCGGCGGCGAACACGGCACGCGTCAAGGCGGCTGGATTCATACGCTCAATCCTATGCTTGGTGCATGCGTATCCGTGCACTCGTAGCTCCCGTAGCACTCGCACTCGTCACAATCGGTCTGACGGGATGCCAGCCCGGCCTCCTCGCGCCCCCTGGCGACGAGCACGTCCCCGGCCTGCAGGACCCATCAGCGACTCCCGAGCCCTCCGCGAGCGAAGGCGAGCCGGAAGAGCCGCCGACGCAGTCGCCGCTCGGCGACGGTGACGCGCTCGACGTCACGTGCGAAGAGGTTCTCACGCTCGAGCAGCTCTACGACTTCGACCCGAACTTCACCCCGACCGACGAAGCGGGACGCGACCTGCCGCCGGTATTCGAGACCATCGCCGACGCCGACGGCGTCGTCTGCGCTTACACGCACGTCACAGCCGAACAGATGCTGCTGGTCGGCGTCGCACCCAGTGGCACCGAACTGGGCGACGACGAGGGATACACGAACGAAGTCGGCATCGGCACGGTCGCGGAGGAGTTCGGCGGCTACGTCGTCGCGGTCGGATCGACATACTTCGGCGACCCCTCGGATGCAGAGGGTCTTGTCGAAACCGTCTCGCTCAACATGCCCGACCCGGGCGAGTAGCGACTGCCAGCAGCTCGCAGGCGCCTCTCCTATCGGCTGGTCGCGTCAACTTCTCGGTGCATTTCAGGCGACACGCCGTACATGCATCGGCATGTCGACGCAAAAGCACCGAGAAGTTTTCAGCGAACTTCGGACACTGCGATGACTCGAGTCTGTCGCCCCCGGGGTAGATCGGGGACGGTGCGAGCTCAGCGCAGCTGCACCCACTCATCGCTCGACTCGATCTCGAGCGTTTCGTCATTGGTCACGTCAACTCGCATCGACCGCAGCGTCACACTTGAGCCCGTATTCGTCGCCCAAGCGGTCTCCTCTGCATCGAGCCCAGTCGAAATTCGGATCATGCTCGCGCGCGGAGCCAAGAACGTCGCGTCCACGAGCCACCACTGCTCATCGATGAACACTTCGGCAACCGCGTGGAAGTCCTGCGGCTGCAGCTGCGGCGCATACACGCTGACATAGCGGGCCGGGATGCCCAGCGCGCGGACGAGCGCGATCGTCACGTGCGCATAATCGCGGCACATACCGCCCGACTTCTGCAGCGAGTCGGTCGAGGTGTCATCGAGATCCGAAAGCTCGGGACGGTACTCGAACGACCTGGCGATCCAGCGGACGATCGCTTCGACGGCC
>DXDC01000046.1 GCA_019115685.1 Candidatus Agrococcus pullicola | reverse complement strand
AGGGTTTCAGAGGCACCCGGCTTCGGCCAGACGGTTGTTACATATGACCCGAACTCACCGGGTGCGCTGTCTTACAGGGAGGCGGCGAAGGAAATTGCACAGCGAGGAGTGGCACGATGAGTAAGCGAGCCGGTTTGGGTCGGGGGATCGGCGCGTTGATTCCAACGGCGGACCCTTCGGAGGCAAAGCGCACGGGGTCGACGGATTCGCGTCGCCCCTCGTCGTCAATGCGGCATGTTTCACGTGAAACGTCGACGCGAAAATCATCCGCCATCGACGTCTTCTTCACTGAACCCGAGGCGGCTGAAGATCTTGCGGTCGTACCCGGCGCAAGACTTCTTGCCATCAACCCCTCGGATATTCGCCCGAACAAGCAGCAGCCGCGGCAAGTATTCGATGAGGAAGAGCTCGCGCAGCTCGAGCACTCCATTCGAGAGTTCGGGATGTTTCAACCCATCGTGGTTCGCCCCATCGAAGGGGCAGAAGAGGCGCCGCACTTCGAACTCATCATGGGGGAGCGGCGCTGGCGAGCGTCGCAACGAGCCGGGCTCAGCGAGATACCCGCGGTCGTCAAGGACACTCCGGATGATGCCATGCTGCGAGACGCACTGTTGGAGAACCTCCATAGGGCACAGCTCAATCCGCTTGAAGAAGCATCCGCCTACCAGCAACTCATGGACGATTTCGGTATCACGCAGGAACAGCTCGCGGAGCGAATCGGGAGGAGCCGACCGCAGATCTCGAACACGATCCGTCTGCTCCGTTTGCCGGAGACAGTGCAGTCTAGAGTCGCCGCTGGGGTGCTGAGCGCGGGCCACGCAAGAGCGATTCTGTCGGCCAACACTGTCGAAGCGATGGAGCAGGTCGCGGACAAGATCGTGAACGAGGACCTTTCCGTTCGTGCGGCCGAAGCGATAGTCGCGCAGGGGGAGCGGACGACCCGCTCGAAGCCGAAGAAGGGGAGCGTTCAGAGAGGGCTCAATGAAGTCGCCGAGCGGCTCACGGACCGACTCGACACTCGTGTACGCGTGTCACTCGGACGATCGAAAGGTCAGATCGTCGTCGACTTCCAGTCCGTCGCCGACCTCAATAGGATTCTCGGCGAGCTGGGGGAGGAGCCCTTCGGCGACGCCCAGCCGCTGCAATGAAATGAGCCCGGCTTGCTGCCGGGCTCATTGCGCTACGCGTTCGGTGCGGGGTACTTACAGGTAAGCGGCAAGGTCGGCCTCAAGTGCGGCCTTGGGCTTGGCGCCGATGATGTCCTTGACGACCGCACCACCCGAGAACACCTTCATGTTCGGGATGGAAGTGATCTGGTACTGCTGAGCGAGATCAGGGTTCTCATCGACATTGACCTTGACGATCTCGAGACCATCCTGCTCTGTGTCGATCTCCTCCAGAATGGGAGCAACAGCGCGGCAAGGGCCGCACCACTCCGCCCAGAAATCCACCAGAACCGGCTTCTCGGCCTGCAGCACGTCTGCGTCAAAGGTACTTGTGGTTACGTTCTTCACGTTTGGCCCTCCTTCATGGGACTCGCTGATTGCAACGCCCGATCGGCGTCGGGTATTCCGCCCTAGTCCTCCAGCGCTTCGAGGTAGTGCTGAGCATCCAGGGCGGCGATCATGCCGGATGATGCCGCGCTGACTGCCTGACGATACGTCGGGTCGATAACATCGCCGGCAGCGAAGACACCCGGCAGATTCGTTCGCGAGGAGCGACCGTCAACGGCAATGGTGCCCTCATCGGTCAGTTCGAGTTGACCGTGCACGAGGTGCGTGCGCGGGTCGGAACCGATGGCGATGAACAAACCGTCGACTGGGAAGTCCTTGCGCTCACCCGTGACGGTGTCGGTGAGTTCGACCGCATCGACGGCATCCTCTCCCTTGACCTCTGTGACCGTGGCGTTCGTGATGAAGTCGATCTTCTCGTTGTTCTTCGCGCGCTCCAGCATCACGGCCGAGGCGCGGAAGTTCTCCGAGCGGTGCACGATGGTCACCTCTTTGGCGAATTTCGTCAGGAAGGTCGCCTCTTCCATAGCAGAGTCGCCACCGCCGACGACCACGAGGTGCTTGTCCTTGAAGAAGAACCCGTCGCACGTTGCGCACCAGGAGATGCCGCGACCCGATAGCCGTTCTTCGCCGGTGACGCCGAGCTTGCGGTACGCGCTTCCGGTCGCGAAGATCACGGTCTGCGCCTCGTAGGTCGTATCGCCGACGTGCACCTTCTTTACGGGTTCGGCGAGCTCGAGCGAGGTGACGTCCTCGAGCCGGACATCCGCTCCGAACCGCTCGGCCTGCTGCTGCATGTTGAGCATGAGCTCCGGGCCCTGAATGCCGCTCGGGAATCCTGGGAAATTCTCAACATCAGTCGTCGTCATCAGATCGCCGCCCGCTTCCACGCTGGAAGCGAAGACGAGCGGGGTCAGGTTGGCTCTCGCTGCATAAATAGCTGCCGTGTAGCCGGCCGGGCCGGAACCGATGATGATGACCTTGTGCACGAGCACTCCTGAATTCGCGAAAAGAAGTAGTGATTACCAGCAACCGAGTCTAGTGGTGGACTATTCCGCAGGGGCGCCACGGCCTCGACGGAAGCGAGAGAGGAGCTTGTCGGTCACGAGCCGCAGATCGGGATCACGGAACAGTAGCAGCGCCCCGAAGTAGATGGCCAGCATCACAACGCCGGCGATGGCGCAGGTCACGGCCGCTGGGAACACTCCGACATGCGCCCAGCCGTCCGTGTAACCACCGAGAAGCCAGACGACGCCGGCTCCCGCCGCTCCTGCCGGTATCGCGAGACCGATGTACACCAGGTGGCGGAGCGCGACCCTGCGGATGCCGAACGCGCCGATCTTGCGGCGAACGATGATCAACCACAGCGCCGCGTAAACGGTGTTCTGCAGGGCGATGAACGACACGACAGCCAGGATGATGTATTCGCTGGGAAAGAGGCTCGCAGCCCACAGGGCGAGCAGGGACACGGGGAGGAAGGCGAGGCGTGCCATGAACGGCGTGCGCGTATCCTCGAGGGCGTACGAGACGCGCTCAAGCACGTACTGGCCGCTGAACGCGACCAGGTGGAGCGCGTTCGCGGTGACGAGCGTCGCCATGATGACGGCATTGTCGAAGACACCGTGCTCGAACGGTCTTGCCAGAGGGAGTGCGACCACGATCAGGACGACCGCGGAGAACGTCGTGAGCATGCCGATCGCCCGTAACGCCATGGACGTGTCGTGTCGCAGCTTCGGGATGTCATTATCCGCCGCATGATTCGACATCTGGGTGAAGAAGACAATGGCGATCGATACCGCGATGATCGAGTGCGGCAGTTGGAACACGTACCAGGCGTTGTACATCGTGAGCAGGCTCGCACCGTCTGCGCTCCCCAACGTCGCTACGCGTGTCTGGACGACGGCGATGATCTGCGAGATCACGACGACGCCGAGCAGCCAAGACGCTTTCACTCCTGCCGAACGAAGCCCCACGCCTCGCCAGCGGAAGTCGAAGCGGAACCGCATCCCGGTCTTCCGGAAGAACAGCATGAGCACAACTGCTTGCGCTACAACGCCTCCGGTCGAGACAAGCCCCATCGCGGCGATGCGATCCAGACCCCACACGGTCGGATCCCGATTGACTTCCCATCCTCCGAAAAGTACGAGGAAGAGCGCCAGGCCCGCGATCGTGACCACATTATTCACCACGGGCGCCCACGTATACGGGCCGAATTGGCCGCGCGCGTTGTAGATCTCACCGAGGAGCGTGTAGATCGCGTAGAAGAAGATCTGGGGCAGGCACCAGTACGCCAGTGCGACCGCGAGTTCGAACGCCGCCGGGTCGAGCCCCTCCTCGCTCATGTCGGCGTTGATCCAAACGAGACCGGGAGCCGCAAGTGTGATGATCACCGTGAAGATGAAGAACGCGGTCACGCACAGCGTCAGCAGCTTCGAGATATAGGCTTCGCCGCCGTCCCGTGTCCGCAGCTGCCGTACGATCAGCGGCACCAGCACGGCGTTGACGGCGCCCGCCCCGATGAGCGCATAGATGTTGTTCGGCAGCGTGTTCGCAATGCCGAACGATGTCGCTGCGAGTGACCCCGTCTGGCCGATGGTCATCGTCAGCAGGATGGTCTTCACGAACCCGAGCACGCGGGAGACCGCCGTACCGCTGGCCAGAATGAAACTGGATCGGCCTATGTTCACTGTTCCCCGGAATCTTTCGCTCGTGCACGCTTCGGAATCGCGGCGACATCGAGATCGCCGGCTGCCTTACCCTGCGCCCGCTTGCGCAGTGACCGCCACAGACCGAAGCCGAGCAGCAGCACCACGCTCGCCGCGCCGATCCACAACAGTACAGTCTCGATCTCGGGCTGGGCAGCGACGTGCAGCGTCACCGGCGCACTGATGTCCTCACCGTCCGCTGTCTGCACCGTGACGATCGCATTGGTCGTACCGGAACCGATGACTTCGACCGGGACGAGCACACGCTGTGTGCTACCGGCGGCGATCGTGACCTCCGTGAGCGGGTCATCGACGATCACAATGGGGCTGAGAGTGCGAAGATGCACCGATACGGTAACGGCGTCGTTGAGTTCGTTGACGAGCTCGACGGGCAGTTGCACGCTCGAACCGACGATCCGAATCTGACTTCCCGGCAGGATGCGTACGGATTCGAGCAGTTCGTCGGTCAGCACCGAGAAACTGCGCACCTGCCGCTCGAGAGACGGCCCGGTTGTCGCGCCCGTAACGTGGAGGGCGGCAAGAGCAGAAAGCCGAAACGGCACTCGAAGTGAACGGGGTTCGTCAGCGATCTCCGAGTACCGGTCGATGCGGGCATCGTCCTCGTGAACAGAATCCGCTGCTTCTTGCAGAGCGATATCGAGCTCAGCAGCCTCCGCATCGACAAGGCTTGCCTCGCGAGCCGGCGCATCGAGGGCGACATCTATCGGTGCCAACTGCACCCAACCCGAAGCCTCGAGTGCCCGCAGAACGTCTTCGGCTCCGCGTCCGGCAGGGTCGAGCATCCCGACGAGGGCACGAGCCGAGTTCGGTGCCTCGCGCGAGATCGTCGCGAGGAGCGCAATGAGTTCGCTGGTCGCGGCGCTGCGATCCGCCGCGGATTCACCGCTGACGGCCGAGTCGAGCATCGCCTGCAGTTCCTGGTCGGCGGCGAGTGCGGCAACACCGTCGACCGAGACGGCGGAAGAGGGCGTCGGGCTTTCGAGTTGCTCGTCGAGTTGCTCTGTCGACAGGAGGGGCACTCCGTATCCTTCCACCGCGGCCAGCAGGTCAGCGTCGATCGTGCGACCGGTTGCGTCGATGATGCCGCGCCCCGCGAGGATCGTGGGAAGGCCGTCCGTGACACCTCCCTGAGCGGATTCGTCGGGATATCCGAGCGGCTCAAGCGGTGTCAGGTCTGCCGCAAGTTGGGCGAGGATGTCGCTTCTTGCGTAGCTCGTGTGGAACGGATGCTCGAGTTCGTAGGTGCGATCGATCCAGCTCCAGGCGGCCGCGGGGGCGGAGCCCTCGACGGCGTATGCGGAGGTCTCGATCATCGGGTCAATCCCGACCGAGATCGGATACGGCTCGACTGCGCGCAACTGGCGCTCGAGTGAACCGACGTTGCTCGTCAGCGCCGTGAGCTGCTCTCGGCTGAGGAGCCCGGTCGAATCGGGTTCGGAGGAGATCTGCGCTGCAAGAGAGAGCGTCATCCCGGGGCCGTTCGGAGCTCCGACCGTGAGCAGGGTGCTGGTTGTGACGTTGCCGATGGTGATGCGCAGGCCGTAGGCGCCAGGGGTCGACTGCTGACTCAGCCCCAGGGCATCCGCCGGGATCGTTACGTCGGTGGCGATGTCACCGCCCTGCGGAACGTCGGGTACGTCGAAGGATGTAACGGGTCGTTCGCCGAGCACGGGATCGCCGTCCAGCCACGCGTCGAACGCGAAACGGGTATCCACCGGAATGTAAGTCATGGCGAGATCGGCCGTTGCGCCGCGCAGATCCGATGATGTGCCGTTCTCGATCGACAGTGCGAGATCGAGGTCGTCACCGGGTTCGAGCCGACCTTCAACCGCACCTACGACCACGCTGAGCGAGTCGGCGTCCTGTTCAGTCAAATCCTGCTGGGCGGGTGCGGGAAGAGCCAGCCCCGATAACCCGGTCACCAGGGCAGCCGCGGCAGCGGTGACCCTCGCGATAACGTGCATGGGATTCAGTGTACGAGTCGGCAATGTGTTCGATGACTTCGAGACACCGGTTCGGCTGTGTGCGTACGGTATTTCACGCATTCAATGCGAAACTAGTCAGGTTATGACCGTCTCGTTTGCAGAAGCCCACGATCGCCTCCGCGCGCTCGCGAGCGGTGGCCCAACAGCTGTTCTTGCACAAGCGTTCGCGGGTGCCGGTGAAGAGCTCGCGCTCGTCGGCGGACCCGTGCGCGACGCTTTCCTGGGCCTGGAAGTGAAAGATCTCGACTTCACGACCAGTGCCGACCCGGACACGATTCTGCGAATCGTGCGACCCATCTCCGATGCTCAGTGGGATGTCGGTCGTCAGTTCGGTACGATCGCCTGCCGCATCGAGGGCTGGGTCGTCGAGATCACGACGTACCGCGCCGATGTCTACGATGGTCAGTCGCGGAAACCGGAGGTCGAGTTCGGCACCTCACTCGAAGACGATCTCGTGCGACGCGACTTCACGGTGAACGCCATGGCACTGCGTTTGCCGCAGTTGCAGCTCGTGGATGTCGGGGGAGGGGTCGAGCACCTGCTCGAACGCGTGCTCGACACGCCCCGCGAGCCGGAGCAGTCGTTCAGGGATGACCCGCTCCGAATGCTGCGGGCGGCCCGTTTCACGTCGCAACTGGGTTTCGTGGCGGCCGAACGCGTTGTCGAGTCCATGCAGGAGCTGGCCGGCGAGATCGAGCGGATCAGCGCGGAGCGGGTGCGCGACGAGCTCTCGAAACTGTTGCTGACTCGCGACCCTGTGCCCGGCATCCGGCTGCTGACCGACACCGGTGTTCTTCAACGCGTGATGCCCGAAGTGCCGGCGCTGCGACTCGAGGCCGATGAGCACGCGCACCACAAGGACGTGTACGAGCATTCGCTCACGGTGCTGCAGCAGGGGATCGATCTGTGGGCGAGCAGGAATCCGGATGCCGAGCCCGACCTCGTCTCGCGCCTCGCGGGGCTCCTGCACGATATCGGCAAGCCGGCGACGAAGCGTGTCGAGGGCCGTGTCGTGTCGTTCCACAATCACGACCTGGTCGGCGCCAGGATGGCGAAGAAGCGGATGCGCGCGCTGCGATTCGATAACGACACGATCGCGGCCGTAACCAGGCTCATCGAGTTGCACCTGCGCTTCTTCGGATACTCGGAAGCAGCGTGGACGGACGCGGCCGTTCGCCGCTACGTGCGTGACGCGGGGGAGCAGCTCGAGCGTCTGCACGTGCTGACGAGATCGGATGTGACGACGCGTAACCGCCGGAAGGCGCAGATGCTCGACTTCGCGTACGACGATCTTGAGCGACGTATCGAGGAGCTTGCCGAACAGGAAGAGCTCGACGCCATGCGCCCCGATCTGGATGGCACCGAGATCATGGCGATTCTCGACATCGAACCGAGCCGTGAAGTCGGGGAGGCGTACAAAATGCTGCTGGAGGCGCGCATGGATCACGGCCCGCTCGGGAAGGAGCGGGCTACGGAACTGCTCCGTCAGTGGTGGGCAGAGCGCGGCTGACGCCCACTCACCCCACCTCCTCATCCACCCCTCTTTGCCCGGCACACTTCTCGGTCTATGCATGCCGACACGCCCGTATAGCGCGTTCATTCCAGCTATAGACCGAGAAGTGTGCCCCTGGTCGGGGTGCCGGGGTGCCCGAGCGCCCTATCGCTAAGCTGAAGTGCATGGACCTGCCATTGGTGTCAGTCGGTCTTCCGATTGCATTGGCGATCGTCATGTTCGGGCTCGGCATGAGCCTCACACCGGCAGACTTCCGTCGCGTGGCAACCATGCCGAAGGCCGTGCTCATAGCCTTGGGGCTGCAGCTCATCGTGCTGCCGGCGGTCGCCTTCGGGCTCGTCGTCGCATTCGACCTTCCGGGAATCCTCGCCGTCGGAGTCATGCTGCTCGCGGCATCCCCCGGCGGCACGACGGCGAATCTCTATTCCCACCTCTTCCGCGGAGACGTCGCACTGAACATTTCCCTGACGGCACTGAACTCTGTCATCGCCGTTGTCACGCTCCCAATCATCACCAACTTCGCAATCTGGTACTTCGACGCGGGGGAGGGGACCGTCGGTCTGCAGTTCGACAAGGTTGTGACCGTGTTCGCGATCGTGCTGGTGCCGGTTGCGCTCGGGATGGTCGTACGGCGGTTCCGGCACAAGCTTGCCGAGCGTGCCGACAAGCCGGTGAGGATCTTCTCGATTCTCGTGCTGGCCATTGTCGCCATCGGTGCGCTGATCTCGGAGTGGTCGGTCATCCAACCGTACTTGGCTGACGTGGGCTGGGTCGTCTCGCTGTTCTGCATCCTGAGCCTGACGATCGGATACTTCGCTTCGAAGGCGATGCGGCTCGGTGAAGCCCAGGCGGTTGCGACGGCAATGGAGATCGGGATTCATAACACCACGATCGCGTTGACGATCGCGATCTCGGTGCTGGGCAGTATCGTCATGGCGGTGCCGGCCGCTGTGTACTCGATAGCGATGTACATCTTCGCGACGCTGTTCGGGTTCGCGATTTCACGAGTTCGGCGGCGCGCCCGCGCACCGCAGTAGGGTACGAGTGGCGCATGCGCGCCCCAATCCGCTACCATTGTCAGGTTGTGCGCATTCGCGCACGCATGCAATACCCTCCTGCTGCAGAAAGCCTGCAGCCGTTCGAGTCCGAAGGAGGTGGGTGAAGCATGGCAACTAGCTACGAGCTGATGGTAATCATCGACCCAGAGGTCGATGAGCGTACCGTCGCCCCGCAGCTCGATAAGTTCCTCGACGTCATCCGTAAGGACGGTGGCACGATCGAGAACATCGACATCTGGGGACGTCGTCGCCTCGCGTACGAAATCCAGAAGAAGACCGAGGGCATCTACGCGGTCGTGAACTTCACGGCCGAGCCCGCAACCACCAGCGAAGTCGACCGCCAGCTCAAGCTGTCGGAGGCCGTAATGCGCACCAAGGTGCTGCGCAAGGACGAGGCCGTCGTCGACCTGACCGCTACCGACGCGGACGCAGCGTAATCATGGCCGGCGAGACCATCATGACAGTGGTCGGCAACCTCACTGCCGACCCGGAGCTGCGCTATACGCAAAACGGCCTCGCAGTCGCGAACTTCACGATCGCGTCCACCCCCCGTTCGTACGACCGCCAGGCAGGTGAGTGGAGGGACGGCGAGCCGCTGTTCATCCGCGCATCCGTGTGGCGCGAATTCGCCGAGCACTCGGCGTCGACGCTGCAGAAGGGCATGCGCGTTATCGCGCAGGGCCGACTGAAGCAGCGTTCGTACGAAACCAAGGAAGGCGAGAAGCGCACGTCGCTCGAGCTCGAGGTCGACGAAGTCGGCCCCTCGCTCCGGTTCGCGACAGCGCAGGTCACGCGTTCCACCGGTGGCGGCGGTCAGCGTTCCGGCGGGCAGAACCAGGGCGGAAGCCAGCAGGCACGCTCGCAGGGAGACGCTTGGGCACAGCCCGGCCAGAGCTCCGGCGGCGACGTCTGGAACTCTCCCGGTTCGTACGGCAACGACGAGACCCCGTTTTAGGTTTTAAGAGAATAGGAAAATCATGGCTGGACGGTCATCCAACCGTAAGCCCCGCGGCGGCAAGGGTAAGCCCGTAGCCCCCGCGAAGGCAATCAAAGTCGGCGTCATCGACTACAAGGACGTCGCAACGCTGAAGAAGTTCATCTCGGAGCGCGGCAAGATCCGCGCCCGTCGCATCACCGGAGTCTCGGTGCAGGAGCAGCGTCTCATCGCGAAGGCAATCAAGAACGCCCGCGAGATGGCACTGCTGCCGTACTCGGGTGCGGGTCGCTAAGGAGACGTCATGGCAAAGGTAATTCTGACCAATGAGGTCACCGGCCTGGGCTCCGCTGGCGACGTCGTCGAGGTGAAGAACGGGTACGCCCGCAACTACCTCGTCCCGCAGGGTTTTGCGACCCCGTGGACCCGCGGCGGCGAGAAGCAGGTCGATCAGATCAAGTCCGCACGTGCAGCTCGCGAGCACGCCACCATCGAAGAGGCGCACGACCTCAAGGCCAAGATCGAAGCAGCGCCGCTGCGCGTTTCGGTCAAGGCGGGCGCCGAGGGGCGTCTGTTTGGCTCCGTGCAGCCGCGCGACATCGCTGAAGCGGTCGAGGCCGCC
>DXDC01000405.1 GCA_019115685.1 Candidatus Agrococcus pullicola | reverse complement strand
CGTCTCCAGCCGCGTCGCGAGCATTGTCGTGACGGGCAGACCGTACACGTACGAACGGCCGAACGACCCCTGGAGCACGCCTTCCAGCCAGTACCAGTACTGCACGACGAACGGCTCATCGAGGTGGTAGGCCTCGGTGATCGCGCGAATGGATTCGGCGTTCACGCTCTCGGGCCCCCCGAGGAGCGTGGCGACCAGGCTCCCCGGGGCGACATACATGGCGCCGAAGATGAGCACCGAGGCGATCAGCAGCGTCAGCAGACCCTCTGCGACGCGGCGCACCACCCGGTACAGCACGGGCACTGCTCGGCTCATCGGTTAGCTCGCTGCTCCGATACCGGCCGCCCATGGGTACGTGCGGTACACGAAGGACGTGGGAGCACCGGTGAGGGCGTCGTCGAGCACGAGGGTGATCGGTGCAGACGCGAGCGGGATCCACAGCATCTCGTCGAGTGCGAGCGCTTGAAGCTCAGAGACCACGCCCGCACGTTCGTCCTCCTCGTAGATGGCGGCCGCCTTCTTGTAGAGCTCGACATACTCATCGCCTTCGTAGCCCAGATAGTTGCTCGATTCCCCCGGGAGCAGGTTGTCATAGAGCCCAAGCGCCTCGGGCTTCGAGAGGTACCAGTCGTCCGAGACGAAGTCGACGTCCGCACGCGCCTCGGGGGACGAGAACAGCTCACCATATTCGGCATCCGAGTACATGCGGACCTCGACGTCCAACCCGATCTGCTCGCCTGCGCTCACGGTGGCGTTCGCGATGACGTTACGCAGCTGCGTCCCGTTGGAGGCGACGACGATCGGCCCGTCTGGCACTCCCGCCTCCGCGACGAGTTCCTTCGCCTGCTCGATGTCCGCTTCTTCCGGCGAGACGGGCACGCCCTCGATTGCGTCGTATGCCGCTTCGAAGGTGTCGCGCGCGTAACCCCACGCGCCTGGCCCCGCGGGTGACTTCCACGGCTCACCGATGCCCTGCAGGCCGGCGGTGACGATTCCCTGCCGATCCATCGCCAGCGAGAGCGCCTTGCGGATCCGCGGATCCGTGGCGTTTCCACGGTCGGTCGGGATGAGCTTCTCGGCACCCGTGCTCGCGCCGTAGTAGATCGACATCCCTTCCACATCTTCGATCGTCGGCACCAGCGTCGGCTCCGCGAGGAATGTGCCATCGACGTTTCCGGCACGGACCATGTTGGCGACCGTGGTCTCATCACCCCAGGTGAACGTCACGCTCTCCGAGAGTGCGCGCCCGTCGGTGTGCCAGTAATCGTCGTAGCGGCTGATCGACAGGTTCGATCCCACATTCCATTCGTCGAGGACATACGGTCCCGTACAGGCGTCCTCACTTCCGGCCGTTCCGTAATCCTGGCCCTGTGCTGAGGCCACCTCGCTGTCGAGGATGACGCCGGCACCGCCGGCCATCCGATACTCGAACTGTGGGTCCGGTTCCTCGAGAGTGAGCGTCACCTCCATGTCGCCGGTCTTCTCGATGGCGGTGATGTTGCTGAACTCGTCTGACTCACCGCTCTCCGGGCGCGAGTGGCGTTCGAGGCTCCAGACGACGTCGTCGGCCGTCATGTCACGACCGCTGTGGAACGTCACGCCGGAACGAATCCCGAGGACGAACGTGACGTCGTCGGGTTGTTCCACGCTCTCCGCGAGCCACGGCTCGACCGAGAGATCGGTCTGCATGCGGAAGAGGCCCTCGCAGACGTTGGCGATGACAGCATCAGAGTCGCCACCGTTCGCCCTGTCAGGGTCGAGCGAGTTTGGCTCTTCGGACAGCGCCCAGTCGATCGTGTCGATTTCGCCTGACGCCGAGGGCGTCGATTCCACCAGCTCGAACTCGCGAGCTTCTCCTTCTTCTTCGCCCCCGCCGGTCGGCTCGGGGCTCGTACACCCGGTCAGGGCCAGACCGCCGATGAGGACGGTCGCAACGGAAATGTGAGTCTTTTTCATGGTGCTGCACTCCAAAGGGATTCGTCATTGAACAAGCGGCGTGCGAGATCGTCGCGGGTAGGGCAAGCGCTACATGGAACGTGCACCTCCACGGCGCGGTCCATCGGGGCCGGGGCCGTCGAATACGTTCCACGGCACGAGTTCGTAGTCGTTCTCACAGGGCATCCCGGGCGCGAGCATGTACTCCCCCGTCGTCAGGTCCACAAGACTCGAGAGCAGCGTTGACACCTGCTCGTGCGGGCCCTCTGTCGGATCCGGATGAGCGCACACGGATTTGGGATAGCCGAGATGGTCGGAGACTGCGGCGTGGACGCGTCGGCGGACTTCTGCCGAGTCCGCCGCGTCCCGACAGGCGAGCAGGCGCTCGCGAAGACGCGGGACGCGGAAGAGCGAATCGACTGAGGCGGGGCGATACCGCGCGGCGAGCTGCTCTGGAACGAACGCCTGGTAATGGTTGCCGTGCACCAGGAGCCCGTCGTCCGGGTACATCCATCCATTCGCACCGGGGGTCGTCTCGAGGTCGATCGAGAAGTGATCGTGGTGGGTGATCAGTGCGTTGCTCGCGATGTGCTGTGGCGCGTGGTTGAGGACCCGCACGGCCTCCAGCAGTCCGGC
>DXDC01000404.1 GCA_019115685.1 Candidatus Agrococcus pullicola | reverse complement strand
TCGAAACCGCCTCTGGGGTCCACCTGGACCGGCCACCACTCCCCCTCGTTGCGCGCTTCAACCGCGATGACGGTGCGGACGCGCTCGTCGGTTCCGGTCTCCGAACACGCGAGGTCGACCTCGCCAATGTGGCGTCGTGTCTCGTGAATCTCCACGCCGCCGCCATCGAGCGCTTCGACGGAATGCGTCGCCGTACCGCAGTGGGCCGATCGAGCGACCGGCAGCGTGACCTGTTCGGGGCTCCCCTCCGTCGCCAGCCACAGGTACCACTGCTCTTCCACGGCGTTACCGTCGATGATGACGATCTGGGCCGCGGCGTCCAGAAGGGCGTCGTCGTTCAGCTCGGCATGGACGATGTCACCGACCTCGTACTCCACGATGCCGTCGGTGGCGTAGCCGTCTTCGAACTCAACCTGCACGGTTTCAGGAAGATTGCCGCCCGGCCGCACCGACCAAGTGAGGTTGCCGAAGTCGGTCTCCTCCAGACCGCGAGGTGATTCTTCGACGATCTCTTCCGTTTCCGGCGTCGGCGCTTCCGAGGGCTCATCCTGCATCGGGGTCGCGGGTTCCGTGCAGGCTACGAGCAGCGCGCTCAACGCCAAGCCTGCGACGAGCGCCCCTATGCGGCGGCTGTGACGACGGGAAGTCATAGCCATAACGCTAGAGCGCGCGGGCACGGTTCGCTACGGCTGTAACCGAATCGTAAGCATAATGCGTGGATTTCTCACCCTGGGGGTGACGGATGCGCGAGTCCGGCGAAGACTGCCGATGAAACCCGCTCGGCAGCCCATACCCGCAGCGTCTAGTCCGTGCCGTCCGAAAGCCAGGAGAACACGACGAAGAACGGGAATACAGCCAGCAGCATGCCGCCGAGGAACGTGAGCAGCTCCCAGCCCTCGGTCCGGAACGCAATGCCCATGACGTAGAACCCGGCCAGCATGAGCGCCGTGAGGACGATGACCAAGATGACAGCGCCGACCGACGGCGGCGCCGCGCTTCGCTGCTCACCAGACGAGAATTCGTCTGAGCTGATCGTGTTTGGCTGCTGTGAACTCACGAGCCCTCCCAAAATGCGTGGATTACCGGTGCTCCCCCAGCTTACGCGAGTCGAGGCGTTGCCGTGGCCGCTCGGGCCCAGCACCTTCGGCATCGGCTGAGAGGTGGCGCGCTGCGGCCCGGGTGAGCAGCTATGAGACCCACAACTAGAACGCGGGAGGTACCCCGAGGTCTTCGAGCGTCGTGCGTACGTGGTCGCTCGTGAGCGCACGCTGCACAGCGGCGATGGCGTCGGAGTCGGCGTTGTCTGCGTGCGCGACCAGCCCGAGCGCGAAGCGATCGTCCGATTCGACCGCGATGCCGTCGTCCTCTGGCGTAAGGTCGATGTGACGCGCGAACGACGGCAGGTTGAACGCCGCATCGGCCTCCTCGTACGCGGTGTTGAGCTGCATGAGGTCGACCTGCGTGATGTCGAGATTCCGCGGGTTGTCGACGATGTCGTGCATCGTCGCATCGAAGGGCTCGGCTTCCGGGTCGAGTTCGAGGATGCCTTCGCTGGCGAGCAGCTCCAGCGCACGTGCTGCGTTCGCCCGATCGTTGGGGATCACGACACTCCCGCCCTCCGGCAGCTCGTCGAGCGAGTCGAGCGACTGGGAGTAGAACGCGGCAACGACGTAGTAGACCGGCTGGATGAACACCAGGTCCGCGTCGTTCTTGTCGTTGTATTCCTCCATGAACGGCTCGAACTGCACCACGTTCGCATCGATCTCGCGATTGTGCACGAGCGTGTTCGGTTGCACGTAGTCGGATACCGGAACGAGCTCGATCTCGTAGCCGTCCTCGATGATTTCCGCGGCCGCTTCGACGGCGTCGGTCATGGGTGTGACGGTTGCGGCGACCTGGACGGTGACGGTCTCACCGTCGGCGGTGCCGGTGTCGCCGGATGCGCATCCCGAGGCAGCGAGAGCGAGCGCGGTGACCGCGAGTGCGGCAGTAGCGCGAAAACGCATGGCTGGTGTCCTTTCGTGGTGCGTGTCAGCGGCGGTCGATGGCGACCGAGAGACGGTGCCCGCCGACTTGCAGCAGCTGCACGCAGATGATGACGATCACGATCGTCGTGTACATGAGCGGATAGTCGTATTCCTGGTAGCCGTAGCGGAGGGCGAAATCCCCGAGCCCCCCGCCTCCGACGACGCCCAGAACGGTGGAGTAGGAGATGATGCTGATGGATGCTGACGTGAGCGCGTAGACCAGGCCGGAGCGGGCCTCCACGAGCAGGAAGCGCGTGACCGTCTGGAAGGTGCTCGCCCCCATCGACCTGGCGGCGACGAGCACGCCGGAGGGCACTTCGAGGAGAATCTGCTCGACGAGTCTCGCGTAGAGGGCGACCGCGACGAAGCAGAGTGGGAATGTCGCGGCGGCGGTGCCGAATGTCGTGCCGTACACCACGCGGGTGAGGGGGATCATGAACACGACGAACAGCAGGAACGGGAAGGACCGCACGACCGTGACATACAGGTTCGCGACGTGCCATATCGGCTTCGACTCACGAACGCCGCCGGGTCGGGTGAGAAAGATGGTGACTCCGAGTGGCAGGCCTATGAACACCGCGGCGACGAGTGACCAACCGAGCATATAGCCGGTCTCGGCAAGGGCGACCGTGATCTGGTCGGCGTTCGCGGTCAGCGACTCGACGATGGTATCGATGAGGTCGTTCATGCTTCGAGCACCCGCCTCGCGTGGTCGAGGTAGGCACCTTGGTCACCGCGATCGGCTTTCGCAACCGGAACAACCGCCTTCAGTTGACCTCGTTCGAGGATGACGGCACGATCGCAAATGGTCTTCACCGCGGCGAGTTCGTGCGTGACGAGTGCGATCGTCGTGCCGAAGTCGTCTCGCGTCGCGGCGAGCAGGCGCAGAATGTCGGCTGTCGTACGCTCGTCGAGCGCTGACGTCGGTTCATCGCAGAGCAGCAGGGTCGGCTGAGTGATGAGCGCCCGCGCAATGGCCACGCGCTGCTTCTGCCCTCCGGAAAGCTGCGCGGGAAAGTGCTTGGCCCTGTCTGCCAACCCTACGTAGTCGAGCAGTTCCGCAACGAGTTCGGGGTTCTTGCGACGCTGCAGACGGAGTGGCAACTCAACGTTCTGCGCAACCGTGCGGTTTGACAGCAGATTGAAGGATTGGAACACCATGCCGATGCGGTGTCTCATCTGCCGTCGTTCGCGCTCCCGCATAGGAGCCGGATCCATGCCGTCGATGAGCACACGTCCACCCGTGGGCCGTTCCGTGGCGTCAAGCAGGCGGAGCAGCGTCGATTTCCCGGCACCGGATTCGCCGACGATACCAATGACTTCACCCCGCTGGATTTCGAGGTCGATCGCGTCGAGGGCGACGGTGCCGTTCCCGTATCGAACCGTAACGCTTTCGAGCGCGGCAGCCGGCCCTGCAGAATGCACTCCTGCCCCCGATCCATGCATTAGTATCCGATTAACTATACAGACTACAAGTAGAAAGGATAGCGTTAAGCGCAATCACCCCGTCGTAACGGAAAACTGCAGTGTCCCTTTCCTCGCTAC
>DXDC01000403.1 GCA_019115685.1 Candidatus Agrococcus pullicola | reverse complement strand
ACGACGGCTCTGCCTGCACTGGCAGTGCTCCTCCTGGGCGCAGGTATGCTCCTGGCAATGATCAGGAAGCACCACGAAACCGTGTAAGCGGTAACTGATATTGCGGCCCGCGTGACTCGCGAAAGCAGAGTGGCGCGGGCCGCAATATCGTCCGAAGGGCTCCCGGATGGGAGTCCGATTCATACCGGCTGGCCCACGCCGTAGGGCCGCCGGTTTTACAGGTGAAAGAAGGCGAACGTGTCGAAAAGTGCACAATCTGCTTCGGCTAGGGCCGCTGAAGAGCAGACGACGCGATCACCGCTAGCGCGCATCGTTACGGCGATTGTCCTGGTGCTCGCATCGGTGCACATGTTCTTCACGGGTGTCGTGAATGTCCCGTATCCCGATATCAAGTACGGGGCGCTTCCGGGTGAGGCGGCAGACTCGTACGTGAACCCCCTACTGACGCAGAACTACCGGATCTTTGCTCCCAATCCCGCCAGCGAGGATCGCTCGCTCTGGGTTCGCGCATGGGTCGAGCTCGACGACGGCACGCGAGTCGAAACCGAGTGGATCAACGCGACCGCTGTCGAACTCGCTGTCCCGTACCGGAAGATCCTGCGCAAGCACCTCACGATCAATGCTGCCGAACGTTACATGGCGGCCTACCGCGGGCTCAACGAGGAGCAGCGAGAAATCATCTCGAGCAGCAACTTCCATCGCGAAGGCGACCGCGAGCGGATGGAGCAGCTGCTCACCGACGCCGGCCCCGCTGCCGAATACCTGCGCATCGACGAGTACCTCACGGCGTTCTCCACGCAGGTTGCTCTCGCTCTCTACGGCGATGAAGCCGAAATTCTCGGGGTGCAATCGAGAGTCGTGTACAACCCGGTTGTGCGTTGGAACGACCGCAACGACCCTAACGCCGAACCGCCTCCTTCTCGCCGTACCCATGAGGGATGGCGTGAGCCGATCGTCAACGCCGGTCAGGATTCGGAGGCGTTCGCCCGTTCGTTCCTGCAGTGGATGGACCGATTGGAGGGTGACCGATGAGTTCCCTCTCCGCAACGGCCGGCAGCATCGGCAAGAACTTCTTCTCGTGGCTCCTCGATAATCGCCGAGCCAGCTATGGCCTGGCGATCATGCGCATCAGTTACGGGCTCATGACGCTCGTCACGATTGCGCTGTACCTGCCGAACTTCTCGTACACGTTCGGTCAGGGGTCGAGGTGGGGCAACGCCTTGAACGACGTTTCGTCGGTCAACAACTACCCGTGGCCGCTCCCGTTCCCCTTCAGCCGCGAGGATCCGGATTCGGTACTGATGATCAAGGTACTGCTCCTAGCGGTCGTCACGGTGCTGTACATCCTCGGCTGGCGGATGCGCATAACGTCGCCGCTATTCGTGTACCTGTGGCTGGGATTCACAGCGCTGAACCCAGTGCTGATGAACTCGGGGCACTATCAGACTCTGCGGATCATGCTCATCATCATGTTGTTCGCCGATCTCTCACGACGTTGGTCGCTGGATGCTCGGAGGGCTGCGAAAGCGCTGGAGGCGGGTAAGGCGCTCAAGCCGCCCGTTATCCCCAAGTGGTTCACGAACCTGCTGAACAACGTTGCGGTCATCCTGGTCGGGTACCAGCTCTGCACCATCTACGTAGTTTCCGCGCTCTGGAAGCTGCAGGGTTCTACCTGGATGAGCGGCGTTGCGGTCTACTACCCGCTGCAGCTCGAGGAGCTCACAATATTCCCGTGGCTCAACGAGATCCTGCTCTCCATGACCCCTGTCGTGTTCCTCGCGACCTGGATGAGCGTCTACGTGCAGTTACTGTTCCCGCTCATGCTGCTGCACAGGTGGACGCGTATAGCCGGGTTGATCCTGATTACGGGAATGCACGTCGGCATCGGTGTCATGCTCGCGATTCCGTTCTTCTCGCTCGTCATGATCGCGGCCGACATGATCTTCATCCGAGACAGGACATGGGGTCGCTTCGAAACCCTAGTGAAAGAGTTGTGGGGCAGACTCCTCGATCGATTCCGCGCTCGTTCCGACGATACCGGCGGCGAACGCGAAAAGAAGCCGACGGCGCCTCAGGGAGGCCGGACCGTGACTGCTGAGGAGCAAGAAGTTCCGCAGTAGCAGTGGAGTTAGTGTCGGGGAGAAAAATCGACGCGCCGAGAGCTTGCCAAGAGACACGCCCGAGGCGTAAAGTAGATCCTTGGTGTCATGCGTCTATTGCGTATGCACTCGCACGACCAGCAACTACAGTTAGCAGTGACGAGGTAATGGCCAAAAAAGACGGTGTCATCGAAATTGAAGGTTCGGTGATTGAAGCTCTTCCCAACGCGATGTTCCGCGTGGAGCTCACGAACGGGCACATCGTGCTCGGTTATATTTCTGGCAAAATGCGCCAGAACTACATCCGCATCCTCCCGGAGGACCGCGTGATCGTAGAGATGAGCCCCTATGACCTCAGTCGCGGCCGCATCGTCTATCGCTACAAGTAGTAGCTGAGAAGGAACGATCCGGGCATCCGCTCGGATACGAGGCCAGCGAGAAAGCGAAACAACTATGAAGGTTCACCCCAGCGTCAAAAAGATCTGCGACAAGTGCAAAGTCATTCGTCGCCACGGTCGCGTGATGGTGATCTGCGAGAACCCGCGCCACAAGCAGCGCCAGGGTTGAGACGTGCGCCGCACGGCGCGCATCTCGAAGACAACTCCATACGGGCCCCGCGTGGGGCAACATCCAGGCAGTAGCAAGAGTGCAAGAACACCTTTGTTCGAGTACGACACCCGGGGGAGAGGCTCCGGCACAGCAACTGCTCCACACCTCTCACACTCCAAACAAGGAGCAACACCATGGCACGTATTGCAGGTGTCGACATTCCGCGCG
>DXDC01000402.1 GCA_019115685.1 Candidatus Agrococcus pullicola | reverse complement strand
ACGCGCTGCAGAGCGCCGGCGTTGCAACGGTCGACGGCATCCTCTTCGACCTCGGGGTCTCGTCCTTGCAATTGGATGAGGCGGATCGCGGATTCGCCTACGCACGGGATGCGCCACTGGACATGCGCATGGATCAGACGGGCGATCTGACCGCAGAGACGATCATCGCCGAGTGGAGCGCAGCCGAGCTCGCCAGGATCTTCCGCGACTACGGCGACGAGCGACTCGCGATGCGCTATGCGGAACACATCGTCACCGCCCGGCAGGAGTCGCCGATCTCCTCCAGCGCGAGGCTCGTCGATATCCTGCAGGGCGCAACGCCCGCCCGCCTGAGGAATGCAGGACATCCCGCCAAGCGCGTATTTCAAGCACTGCGCATCGCGGTCAATCGTGAGCTCGAGGTGCTCGAGGCAGCGCTTCCCGCAGCGCTCGACGCGCTTGCCGTCCAAGGTCGAATCGTCGTCATGTCGTATCAATCGCACGAGGACCGCATGGTCAAGCGCGTGTTTCGGGACGCGACCACATCGTCGTCACCTGCGGGGTTGCCGGTGGAGCTCCCTGAGCATGCGGCGGCGTTCACCCTCCTCACGCGCGGTGCAGAGCGAGCTCCGGAAGAAGAGCAGGCTCGGAACCCCAGATCCATTCCAGCTCGTCTGCGAGCTGTACGGCGCGAAGGTGTTAGGAGCAGTCGATGAGCACAGCAGTCAAAAAGACGGCAACTCCCCTCGAGCATCCTCAGCCTCGGCCGAGCGAACGTCGACGGTTCACGGCGCTGCCCAGGTTGGCTCCTCGGCGTAAACCCAAGCTTGTACACGGCGTTGTTGCGCTCACGGGCCTCGTCACGATCGTCGTGGCGCAGCTCATCATGTCGGTCGCGCTCTCGGATGGCGCATACGAGCTGAGCGCACTGCAGCTCGAGCAGGCTCAGGCGGAGCGCACTCAGCAGGGGCTGCAAGAGCAGATCATCGCGCTTGAGTCTCCGCAGCACCTTGCGATGTCGGCTGAGGCACTGGGCATGGAGAACGGTGATCAGCGACAGTTCATCGAGCTTTCGACCGGAAGCGTGACGACCGGACCGGATGCTCTGCACGTCGAGAACGGTTCAGTGATCTCCAATGGGTCCCGCCTTGCCGTGCCGAACGAGCTCGTAATGTCCGAGAATGAACTCAGCGAGATTCGTCAGGACCAGTCCATGGACGACCAGCGTCAGCGAGAGGCAGAGGGATATCCGGGCATGCTTCTGCCTCCAGAGGGCGTGGCGGGCCAGGAGTAGCGGGAGTTCCGAAGTACCGTCGATCTCGACGCGCACCGAACCGAGAGAGGCACTATGGCCAAGAGAAAGGCCTTCGACATTCGCAACTCCGTGCGTTTGCGGACCCTCTTCGTAGGTATTTCGATTGCCGCTCTCTTGGTTGTATTCGTCGTCCGTCTCACGGACATTCAGGTCGTACGCGCCGCAGAGCTGAATCAGCAGTCTGATGAGCGGCGTACGCAAACGACAACGCTGTACGGAGCGAGGGGCGACATCGTCGATGCGAATGGCGAGACGATGGCCACGAGCGTCGCCCGCTGGGACGTAACGATTTCGCCGCAGTACACGCGCGATGTAGAGCTGGAAGACGGCACCGTCATCAGTGTCGGACAGGTCCTGCGACGGTTGGCGGAGGTGACCGGCCAAGACCCGAACGCCATGGCGACCGCCATTCAGAATGAACTCGACCGGAATCCGGAATCTGACTATTTGGTGCTCTCCAGCGGCCTAACGGTTGACCAGTTCGAGCGGGTTCGGCTTATGCGTTCCGACTGGAACCTGCCGTACATGATCCTGCAGTCGCGACCTGAGCGCACCTACCCGCTCGGGTCTGTTGGCGGCAATATACTCGGGTTCGAAGGCTCCGACGGCGACCCGCTTGCGGGAATGGAGCTCATCCAGGATGCTTGCCTCGCTCCGCAGGACGGGAGTCGGCTGTTCGAGCAGGCCGCGGACGGAACGGAGATTCCTGGAACGGTGCGCGTCAACGAACTGCCGGAAGACGGCGGAACGCTCGAACTCACACTGGACAGCGGCCTCCAGTACTCGATGCAGCAGGTGCTGGCGCAGTATACGGAAGACTTCAACGCCCGAGGAGCAACAGCCATCGTTCTCCGCGCAGACGGCACGGTTGCCGCAGTTGCCGAAACACCGAGCGTGGACCCGAACCATCCGATAGGTGTCGACCCCGAGTATCGAGGCTCACGTAGCTTCACGGAGGCCTACGAGCCCGGCTCGACGTTCAAGACCATTGCGATGGCGGCCATGATCGATCAGGGCCTTGCGACTCCGACGGATCAATTCGTGGTGCCGTTCGAGTACCGACGCGGTGATGTCTCGCTCCATGACTCGTTCAGGCACCCGGAGATGCGCTGGACATCGACCGGCATTCTCGTGCACTCGTCGAATGTCGGCATGGTCATGATGGCCGATGATCTCGATCGCCAAGTGTTGTACGACTATCTGGATCTCTTCGGTTTCGGGCAGGTGACGAACGTCGATTTTCTTGGCGAACAGGCTGTTCCGCTGAACGATCCGAATTCGCTCGATCTGCAGACGCGCGCGAATCAGATCTTCGGGCAGGGCATCGCCGTTACGCCCATCCAAATGGCGAGTTCATACTTGCCGTTCGCGAATGACGGGATGCGTCCTGCGATTCGACTCGTAGAGTCGTGCACGACCGCCGATGGCGAAGTCATCGTCCCGGAAATGCCGGAGCCCGTGCAGGTGATCGAACCCGAAACCGCCGACTCTCTGTTGGAGATGATGGAGCGCGTTGCTACCGGAGGCAGCCGTGACACCGCGGTGATCGAGGGATACAACGTAGCGTTGAAGACCGGGACGGCCGAGGTCGCCCGCGCTGACGGGAGCGGATACGACCCCGATCAATGGGTCATCTCAGCCACGGGCGTACTGTCCTCCGACAATCCGGAATACGTGATCCACGTGATGATCGATCGGCCGAATCCCGAAATGCGTACGACGGGAGCCTCGCCGCTCTTTCACGATATTGTGAATCTACTCATCCGCCACTACAGCATTCCACCCAGCTCGGAAGAGCCATCGGACCTGCCGGTGGAGTGGTGACCTGACAAGGAAAGGAACCCGACTTGGAGGGCCCCCATACTGCATCGCCCAGGCCAGAACACCTGGGCGGACGCGCACTGTCGACGCTGGTCGATGATTTTGATCTCCCGGTTGAAGGCGACCCCGATGGGGTTGAAGTTACGGGGATCACGATCTCTTCGAGGGACGTCCAGCCCGGCGACATATTTGCGGCGCTGGCGGGATCCAATGTGCACGGCGCTTCCTTCGTAGACCAGGCTGTGGAGGCCGGTGCCGTCGCGATTGTCACCGACCGTGCCGGAGCAGAAATGATCGATGTCCGCGTACCTGTCATTACGCTGGACGAACCGCGCGCCTCGCTGGGTGAACTGGCATCCTGGGTGTATCGGAACGACGGGCACACCATGCGCCTGTTCGGCATCACGGGCACGAACGGCAAGACGACGACCGCGTTCCTGCTCGAATCGATTCTCCAGAATCTCGGATTCGAGACTGGGCTTTCAACCACCGCGGAGCGCCATATCGGCGATGAGGTAGTCACGAGCAGGCTGACGACACCGGAAGCCAGTGAACTCCACGGCATGATCGCGAGAATGCGCGAAGTCGGCGTTCGTGCGGCTGTTTTGGAGGTGAGTGCGCAAGCGATTGAGCGTTATCGCGTGGAGGGTATCCGGTTCGATGTTGTCGGCTTCACCAACCTCACGCACGACCACCTGGATGACTACGGCACCATGGAGGACTACTTCAAGTTCAAGCTCGATCTCTTCACGCCGGACAGGGCGGAGCGCGGTGTCGTGTGCCTGGATACCGATTGGGGTCGCAGGCTCGTGGAGGACACGCGCATTCCAGTCACGACAATCTCGTCAGACCGCGAAGACGCGGCGGACTGGACCGTCGAGGTTTGGGAAGAGACCGCCGAGTTCACATCCTTCACACTGACAGGACGCGACAACAGAACGATCGAGGTCACGATCCCCTTCATAGGGCGGCACATGGCCATGAACACGGCGCTCGCCATCCTGATGCTCGTGGAAGAGGGCTTCGACATCGACGCGATAACCGAGGCGCTCGACCGCGGGATTCGCGATGCGATCCCGGGTCGGCTTGAGCGGGTATCCGGCGAGTCCGGTCCGCGAGTCTTCGTCGATTACGGGCACAGCCCCGATGCCTTCGAACAGAGCCTGAAGGGGCTGCGGGCAGTGGCGCCGGGCCGACTCGTCATGATCTTCGGTGCCGATGGGGATCGAGACGCGACGAAGCGCCGTGACATGGGGCGGGTCGCAGCTACGCACGCGGACGCGGTGGTCGTGACCGACTACAACCCTCGTTTCGAGGACCCGGCGAGTATTCGAGAACAGGTACTCGAAGGGGTCCGGGACGTCGATGGCGCGGAGTTCTACGAGGTCAGCCCCGAGGAGGACGCGATCCGGAAGGCGATCGAAGTCGCCGGCGAGGACGGCACGGTGCTCTGGTGCGGCCCCGGAGAGGTCGACTACCGCGAGGTGCGGGGTATGGATGACCCCTTCAGCGCGAGAGAAGAGGCTCGGAGAGCGTTGCGCGAGGCCGGGTGGACCGAGTGATTCCCATGACCGCTTCCGAGATCGCCGCTGCTGTGGGGGGAGAGCTGCACGGCGACGGGCACCTGCTGATTTCCGGCAGCGTCGAGACCGATTCGCGCGAGGTCAAAAGCGGCAGCGCATTCGTTGCGATGCCGGGAGAGGTCACGGACGGCCACAGATTCATTCGTGCTGCGGTCGAAGCCGGCGCGGCCCTGATCATTGCCGAACGGCCCCTGCGCGACGACGAACCCAGCATTCCGCACATCGTGGTCGAGAGCGGACTGGACGCCCTGGGCGCGTTGGCCAGGGAAGTCGTTCGCCGCGGCCGTGACAGCGGAGGCCTGACGGTCGTCGCCGTCACCGGTTCCAACGGCAAAACGACGACGAAGAACATGCTGCAGGTCATCCTCGAGCAGCACGGACCCACCATCAGCCCCGTGAAGTCGTTCAACAACGAAGTCGGCGGACCGATGACGATGTTGAGGCTCGCGCAGGACACCAGGTTTCTGGTGCTCGAGATGGGGGCGAGCAGGGTGGGAGACATTGCTTCGCTCATCGGCATGGCGAAACCGGACGTCGGGGTCGTACTCAAGGTCGGCCTTGCGCACGCCGGCGAGTTCGGCGGAGTCGAGATGACCGAGCGCGCCAAGAGCGAGATGGTGACTGAGCTCGCCCCGTCGGATACCGCGATTCTGAACTTCGACGATGAGCGCGTCCGCCGGATGTCGGGGCTCACTGACGCATCCGTGCTGTGGTTCGGGACGGAGAACGAATCAGGGCTCCGGGCAGCAGACATCGAGACGACGCTCGATGGCACGACCTTCACACTGTTCTCGGATGGTGCTGACCCGCTACCCGTAACCCTCGGGATACTGGGCGAGCACCACGTCATGAATGCACTCGCAGCGCTCGCTGTGACGCGTGCCCTTGGGCTCGACCTGCGGCAGGCCGTCGATGCTCTGGCACGGATGCCTCGTGCGGAACGCTGGCGGATGGAACTGCTGCGTCCCGCATCCGGCGCTATTGTCATCAACGACGCGTACAATTCGAGCCCCGACTCCGCGAGGGCCGCTCTGCAGACGCTAGCGCACCTGGGCCGAAGCAGCGGCAGGCGCTCGTGGGCCGTCATCGGCGAGATGGCCGAGCTCGGTGACGTTGCTGTCGAAGAACACGACAGGCTCGGTCGTCTTGTCGTGCGGTACGGCATCGATAAGCTCATCGCGGTGGGGCCCGGCGCGAAAGCCGCGCACATCGCTGCGGAAGCCGAGTCCTCGTTCGGCCAGGACACCGTGTACGTTGAATCTGCGACCGAAGCGCAGGAACTTCTGACAGTTCTGGGAGAAAATGACCTGGTGCTGGTGAAGTCCTCGCTGTCAGCGGGGCTCAAAGAGCTCGGCGACACCGTCGGCGAGCAGGATAAGGAGTAGCAAAGGATGTACGTGCTGATTTTTTCGGCGTTCCTGGCCTTTCTTATCTCGATCGTCGCGACGCCGCTCGCGATTCGACTCTTCCGCCGCATCGGTTGGGGACAGTTCGTGCGCGAGGACGGCCCGGACAGCCATCACACCAAGCGCGGCACGCCGACGATGGGCGGTATCGTCTTCACGCTCGCGACAGTCCTGGGATACACGATCGGCAAGCTGGTCGCCTGGAACCCGCCATCACTCTCGGCGCTGCTGATACTCGGACTGATGGTCGGCATCGCGTTCATCGGCTTCCTCGACGACTTCACGAAAATATCGAATCAGCGATCCCTCGGCCTGACCGGATGGGCGAAGATCGCCGGACAGGTCATCGTTGGAACAGTGTTCGCCGTGCTCGCACTCTTCCTGCGGGACTCGGAAGGCAGAACTCCCGTCTCCCTTGCGATCTCGGGGGTGCGCGATATCCCGTGGCTCGATCTCGCGCAGTTCGGCATCATCGCCGGCACGATTCTGTTCGTGCTGTGGGTGCTGTTCATGATCGTGGCAACTTCGAACGCGGTGAATGTCACAGACGGACTCGACGGGCTTGCGACGGGCGCGAGCATCATCGCGTTCTCCGCCTACGTCTTCATCGGGTTCTGGCAGTTCAACCAGTCGTGCTTGCAGTACGGGGGCGGCGGAGCGGTCAACGAAGACATGTACCGCTGCTACGACGTCAGTGCACCCCTCGACATCGCGATCGTCGCATCGTGCATAGTCGGGGCGCTCATCGGCTTCCTCTGGTACAACACGACCCCCGCTCGCATCTTCATGGGCGACGTGGGATCGCTCGGATTAGGCGGCGCACTGGCGGGCATGGCGATCCTGACCCACACCGAGCTGCTGCTCATTCTCGTCGCGGGTCTGCCCCTCATCGTTACCGGCAGCGTCATCGTGCAGCGGGTCTACTTCAAGCTGACGAAGGGCAAGCGCATCTTCCTGATGAGCCCGATCCACCATCACTTCGAGCTCAAGGGCTGGGCGGAAGTCACGATCGTCGTAAGATTCTGGATTATCGCGGGCCTGTGCGTTGCAGCCGCTGTCGGGCTCTTCTACCTAGAGTGGGTGACGCATCCGAGTGGTTGATCTTGAAGAACTCACTACCTGGCACACGGAGGCGTGGCGAGAGGTGCACGCCGTCGTCCTCGGGGCGGGAGTCTCGGGATTCGCCGTTGCCGACACGCTGACGGAACTCGGTGCGCGGGTCACGGTGATCGATCGCGGCCCTGATGAGCAGCGTGCGGCACTCCTGAACGTCATCGGCGCGAACCTCGTGATTG